>NZ_CAXVWM010000008.1:0-12859 GCF_964263775.1 Agreia sp.
CCAAGAACTACGTGCCCAACGGCTCGAAGTCGGCCAGCAGGTCGCCCGGCCACCGCGGCTACGAGGCGGCCCCCGCATCCGGTGCCTCCAAGAAGGCGCGCTGGAACGCCGACGAGCGTGCGGCGCGTGCCTCCGAGCGTCCCGCCTACAGCAACGAGCGTCCGTCGTATGGTGACCGCGCGCAGCGCAGCAGCAGCGAGCGTCCGTCGTATGGTGACCGTGCGCAGCGCACGGAGCGTCCGGCGTACGGTGATCGTGCGCAGCGCAGCAGCAGCGAGCGTCCGTCGTATGGTGACCGTCCGCAGCGAACGGAGCGTCCGGCCTACGGTGACCGTCCGCAGCGCAGCAATGACCGCCCCTCGTATGGTGACCGCCCGCAGCGCAGCAGCAGCGAGCGTCCGTCGTACGGTGACCGCCCGCAGCGCAGCAATGACCGTCCGTCGTACGGTGACCGCCCGCAGCGCAGCAATGACCGTCCGTCGTACGGTGACCGCCCGCAGCGCACGGAGCGTCCCGCCTACGGTGACCGTCCGCAGCGCAGCAATGACCGTCCCTCGTATGGTGACCGCCCGCAGCGCAGCACAGAGCGTCCGTCTTACGGTGACCGCCCCCAACGCACCAACGATCGGCCTTCGTATGGCGACCGTCCGCAGCGCACAGAGCGTCCGTCGTACGGTGACCGTCCGCAGCGCAGCAACGACCGTGGCTCGGACTTCTACCCGAAGCGCGACGACCGTCCCACGACGGGACACGCTCCGGTGGATGACGTTGTTCTCGAGCGCCTCGAGGCCCAGGCCACGACAGCGGTCGAGGTCGAGGGTGTCTCGTTCAAGGACCTCGGTCTCGGCGACAACATCGAGCGCCAGCTGCAGTCGATGGGCGCCCTCAGCCCATTCCCGATCCAGGCCGCGACGATCCCCGACGTACTCGCCGGAAGAGACGTGCTCGGCCGTGGCAAGACCGGTTCCGGCAAGACAATCGCGTTCGGTGCACCCGTCGTCGAGCGTCTTATGGAGAACGGTGGAGCGAAGGGCCGCAAGCCCGGCCGTCTTCCCCGTGCCTTGATCCTCGCCCCGACTCGTGAGCTCGCCATGCAGATCGACCGCACGGTGCAGCCCATCGCCCGGGCCGTGGGCCTCAACACCACCACGGTATTCGGCGGTGTGCCCCAGTTCAAGCAGGTCTCGGCGCTGCAGCGTGGAACCGACATCGTGATCGCGACCCCCGGCCGCCTCGAAGACCTCGTAGACCAGGGCCGACTCGACCTGTCGAAGGTCACCATCACGGTTCTCGATGAGGCCGACCACATGTGCGACCTCGGCTTCCTCGAGCCGGTGCAGCGCATCCTGCGTCTCGTCGCAGACGGCGGACAGCGCCTGCTGTTCTCGGCAACGCTCGACAAGGGCGTCGCCCAGCTGGTCAACGAGTTTCTCGTGAACCCGTCGGTGCATGAGGTCGCCGGTGAAGACCAGGCCTCCTCTACGATCGAGCACCGCGTGCTGCTGATCGAGCAGCGCGACAAGCGGGAGATCATCCAGCAGCTCGCATCCGGTCCCGGCAAGACCCTGGTCTTCGCCCGAACCCGAGCCTTCGCCGAAGAGCTGGCCGACCAGCTCGACGACGCCGGCATCCCGGCCACCAGCCTGCACGGAGACCTCAACCAGTCGCGCCGCACCCGCAACCTGCAGCTGCTCACCAGCGGTCGGGTCAACGTGCTGGTGGCGACCGACGTCGCCGCCCGTGGCATTCACGTCGACGACATCAACTTGGTCATCCAGGCCGATGCACCCGACGAGTACAAGACCTACCTGCACCGCTCCGGCCGCACCGGCCGCGCGGGCAAGAAGGGCACGGTCGTGACACTGATCAACCGCTCGCGCCAGCGCCGCATGGACGAGCTTCTCGGCCGCGCCGAGATCAAGGCCGACACCGAGCATGCCCGCCCGGGTGACCGCCTGATCGACGACCTGCGCAGCGTCTGACCAACTCCGCAATACCTGCCACAGCGGCAATGCGAAGCGCCCCCACCCACGCGGGGCGGGGCGCTTCGTCGTTCAGGGCGCGGATGCGCACACCCGCTGCGGGCTGCGTCAGCTGGCGTGCGTCAGCGGGCGTCGAGTGGGATGAGCGGCTTGTCGGCGCGAACCTTCATCTGTTGCACGGCCCAAGAGTTCGTATCGGGGTCGTCGAAGAAGAAGAACGTGCCGCCGTCGCGCTCGGCGTCGAAGATCTTGAGCTCACTCACCTCGACGCCCCGGGCAAGTAGTTGTTCTCGCGCCGCAGCGGCGTCAGAGACAACGAGCTGCAAGCCCTTCATCGATCCCGGACTCATCTCGGACATGCCCAGAACGATCGAGCAGCCCGAGCCGGGCGGGGTGAGTTGAACGATGTGCATCTGCTCGGTGGTCGTATCGTGGTCGAGAACGAAGCCGAGCTGGTCGCGATAGAACGCGATCGAGCGCTCGATGTCGGCGACCGGCAAAACGATGACCTCGAGGGTCCAATCCATGATGACTACTCTCTTTCGATGACTGCGTCGACCGGTGCTTCGATCGAACCGTTGGAACGATTTTCTGTATTGTCGTTGGCTTCGTCTTCTCCGCGGAACTGGGTCATGTACAGGGAGTAGTACGCGCCCCGAGCGGCGAGCAGCTCATCGTGGTTGCCCTGTTCGACGATGCGCCCGTTCTCCATGACGAGAATCGTGTCGGCGTCGCGAATCGTCGAGAGCCGGTGGGCGATGACGAATGAGGTGCGGTCTGTGCGAAGTGCGGCCATGGCATGCTGCACCAGCAGTTCCGTGCGCGTGTCGACCGACGAGGTCGCCTCATCGAGGATGAGCAGCGAGGGATTCGCGATGAAGGCACGGGCGATGGTGATGAGCTGGCGCTCGCCGGCCGACACGCTGCCGCCGTCGGCGTCGAGAACCGTGTCGTAGCCGAGGGGCAGTTGCCGCACGAAGCGGTCGACCATGGTGGCCTGGGCCGCCTCGACCACCTCGTCATCGGTGGCGTCGAGGCGCCCGTAGCGGATATTCTCGCGAATGGTGCCCTCGAAGAGCCACGCATCCTGCAGCACCATTCCTACCCGCGACCGCAGCGTTCCCCGCGAGAGCTGGGTGATGTCGACTCCGTCGAGCAGGATGCGCCCGCCGGTCAGCTCGTAGAAACGCATCACCAGGTTGACGAGGGTGGTCTTGCCTGCGCCCGTGGGGCCCACGATCGCGACGGTGTGCCCGGGCTTGGCTTCGAGCGAGAGCGATTCGATGAGCGGCTTCTCGGGGTCGTAGCTGAACGAGACGTCATCGAAGCGCACATGCCCGTCGGTGCGGGCGGGCAGCTCGGCTGTGACCTCGTCGGGCTGCTGCTCGTCGGCATCGAGCAGCTCGAACGTGCGCTCGGCCGACGCCACCCCCGACTGCAGCATGTTCGCCATGCCGGCGATCTGGCCCAGGGGCTGAGAGAACTCGCGCGAATACTGGATGAACGCGGTCGCGTCGCCGAGGGTCATCTGGCCTGACGCAACACGCAGCCCACCGACCACGGCGATGAGCACGTATGACAGGTAGGAGACGAAAGTCATGGCGGGCATGATCATGCCCGAGACGAACTGCGCGCCGAACGATGCGGTGTAGAGCTTCTCGTTGCGCTCGTCGAATTCGGCGACCATCTCTCTGTCACGGCCGAACACGCGCACGAGCTCGAGTCCGGAGAAGGACTCTTCGATGTGGCCGTTCAACGACCCCGTGTTCTTCCACTGGGCAGAGAACAATTTCTGTGAGCGTGAGCCGATGACACCGGCGATCACCGCCGAGAGCGGCAGGGCGATCAACGCGATCAGAGCCAGCTGCCACGACACGATGAACATGACGATGACGATGCCGATGACGGTGAGTGCCGATTGCACGAGCTGCGAGAACGCCTGCTGCAGGGCCGTCTGGATGTTGTCGACATCGTTGGTGACCCGCGACATGGTGTCGCCGCGCTGGCGGGAGTCGAAGTAGCTGAGCGGCAGCTTGTTGAGCTTCACCTCGATGTCTTGCCGCAGGCGGAACACCACTCGCATGACGAGGCCGTTGAGGATGTAGCCCTGGGCCCAGTTGAGAATCGACGCGACGATGTACATCAGCAGAACGATGATGATCAGGCGGCCCAGAATCATGAAGTCGATGCCCTGGCCCGGAACAATGGTGGACTTCTCGAGAAGGTCGGCGAAGTCATCGTTGCCCGAGGCGCGCGTCTCTGCCACGATCTGGGCGAGCGGAACTCCCGCGGGCAATTGCGACCCGATGACGCCGTTGAAGATGGTGTCGACCGCCTGGCCGAGGATCTTGGGCGCGATGACGGTGAGCACGACGGAGATGACCACGAGCCCGACGACGATGCTCATCTTGACTCGTTCGGGGCCCAGCAACCCGCCGAGTCGCTTGGCCGAAGGCCAGAACTGCTGGGCCTTCTTGGCCGGTGCACCGCCGAACATGTCGCCGTCTGCCTCGGAGGGCACATATTCGATCTCGAGCTCGTCGATGACCGTGGGAGTCTCGTCGACCGGTTTCTTCTTGGTGTTGCGTGCCATGGTCAGGCCACCCCTTCGATGCTCATCTGCGATCCGACGATCTCGCGATATGTCTCGCTTTCGTCGAGCAGTTCGTCGTGTGTGCCGCGAGCCACGATCACGCCGTCGTTGACGACGAGAATCTGGTCGGCCGACCTGATCGTCGAGATGCGCTGGGCGACGATGATGACGGTCGCACCCCGCGTGGCCTCGAACAAAGCCTCTCGCAGCCGCGCATCCGTGGCCACATCGAGTGCCGAGAACGAGTCGTCGAACAGGTAGACCTGAGGGTCGGCGACGAGCGCGCGGGCGATGCAGAGCCGTTGCCGCTGGCCCCCCGACACATTCGTGCCGCCCTGCGAGATGCGCTCGTCGAGCCCGTTCTCTTTGGCGCGCACGAAGTCGTCTCCTTGCGCGACTTTCAGAGCCTGCCAGAGCTGGTCGTCGCTGGCGTCGGGCCGCCCGAAACGAAGGTTGGATGCGATCGTTCCCGAGAACAGGTAGGGCTTCTGCGGCACGAGGCCCACGAGATGGGCGATCTGCCGCCGGTCGAGATCGGATACCGGCACACCGTCGATCGTGATGCTGCCGGCCTGTGGGTCGTAAAGGCGGGGGATGAGGTTGAGGATCGTGGTCTTGCCGCTGCCGGTGGAGCCCACGATTGCCGTGGTCTTGCCCGGCTCGGCCACGAACGAAACGCGGTCGAGCACCGGTCGCTCTGCTCCCGGGTAGCCGAAGGTGACGTCGGTGAACTCCACGCGCCCGGCGGTGGGAACGCGGGGTGCCGGCTGCGCCGGAACTGCCATGCTCGGATCGGTCGAGAGCACCTCGGCGATGCGCTCGGCGCAGACCACGGCTCGCGGAATCATCATCACCATGAACACGCCCATCATGACCGCGGTGAGGATCTGCAGAAGGTATTGCAGGAAGGCGGTGAGCGATCCGACCTGGATGTCGCCCGCGTCGACGCGCTGACCGCCGAACCAGAGCACGGCTGCGGTCGCGAGGTGCAGGATCATCATGATGATGGGGAACATCAGCACGAAGATGTTGCCGACCCTGATCGACACCACAGTGATGGCTTCGTTGGCGCGCTGGTAGCGCTCGGACTCGAACGGCTCGCGCACGAACGCCCGCACGACCCGGATGCCCATGATCTGCTCGCGCAGCACACTGTTGATGCCATCGAT
Organism: Agreia sp.; assembly: GCF_964263775.1. Lineage (NCBI taxonomy): Bacteria > Bacillati > Actinomycetota > Actinomycetes > Micrococcales > Microbacteriaceae > Agreia > Agreia sp. Next base: position 5,745 of record NZ_CAXVWM010000008.1, read on the forward strand.
GCGGTCTTGCATCAGGCGGAACAGGGGAAGGAGGAGGAAGACGAGGAACCCCACGATGATGAAGAGCAGCGGCACCGAGACCCAGACCAACCACGACAGGCCGGCGTCTTCACGCAGGGCGAAGATGATGCCTCCGATGCACATGATCGGCGTCGAGACCATGAAATTGAGCATCATCAGAACGAGCATCTGCACCTGCTGCACGTCGTTCGTGCCGCGGGTGATGAGCGTGGCCGTGCCGAATTTCGCGACGTCGATGGCGCCGAGCGAGTCGACCTTGCGGTACATCTCGCGCCGAAGGTCGCGACCGACGGCCATTGCCGTGCGGGCGCCGAAGTAGATGCCCGCGATGGCCGTGACCACCTGCACGAGACAGGCGATGATCATGGTCATGCCGGTCGACCAGATGAAGTCGGTGTCGCCGGTCGACACACCCTTGTCGATGATCTGCGCGTTGAGACTGGGCAGGTAGAGGGCGGCCAGCGTGGAGATGAACTGGAAGACGACGACCGCGATGACCCAGCCCGTGTAGGGCTTGAGGTGGCGGGTGATGAGGCGAATGAGTTCCACGATTGTTCCTCACGGTGGCGGCAAGACTGATTGAGCTGTGCACCGATAGTACGAGGCGCCGGTGACATTCGAGTACCTAGGTGTTCCTAGTAGGAATACTTTACACATTCAAGCGCATGGCCGGGAGGTACTTCGCCGGGCCGAATGGGGTTCTCGGAGGCGTGGTGTGACGCCGTCAGATCGCCCCGCCGAAGTAGACCTCCACTGCCTGCACCCTGCCGTCGATCACCCGCAGGGCTTCGACGTTACGAAAGTCGACTCCGTTCACGGTGTACTCGTATCGGTGCAATACGAGGCCGTCGGCCTCGATCAGCTGCAGCGTCGCGCTGGGCTGATCGAAGTGGTCGGCGCTCGGGAAGCACCGCTCGAGCCAGGTGTCCTTGTCGATGTGGTCGTCCTGCGGGCTCGTGAACACGAAATCGTCAGCCATCAGCGCTTCCGCCGCGTGGCGATCCTGCTCGTGAAATGCGCGCATAAACGCTCTGACTGTGTCGCTTGAGGAGTTGTTCGTCATACCGTGATCGTATTCCGCGATACCGTCGGGGCAAACGGTGCCCGGGTCACGCCCGTGCTCAGGCGAGCGACAGCAGGGCGGCGGCCGCGATCGCCAGTACGAGGCCGACGATCTGCACGGCGGCGATGCGTTCTCCGAGCACGAGTGCGGCGAGCGCGATCGTTCCTGCCGGGTACAACGCTGTGAGTACAGACATCACCGAGAGTTCGCCCAGGCGGAGTCCTGCGAGGATCAGCCCGTTGGCTGCAGCATCGGCGACGCCGCACGCGAGGGCGAGCAGCAGGGCGGTGCGCACGCCCGCACGTGGATGCCCGGCGGATGCGGGGGCGAGCCGGCCCGTTGCATCCGATCGCCGGCGCACGACGTAAAAGGCAGTCAGAACGATCGCGCCCATGATCGCGCCGTTGACGGCCCTGTTGAAGAAGAGCGGAACGAGACCGGAGTTGGCCGGCGCCAGGTCGATGGCGATCAGGAAGACGCCGATCATGGCTCCCGATCCGATGGCCATGAGGATTCCGCGGAGGCTGGGTCTGACCGCCCCTTTCTCGGGGGCGAATCCGACCAGCACGACGGCCACCAACGCCAGGGCGAGTGCCACGTAGCCGATCGGCTGGAACGCGGCACCGCGTACCAGGCCGACGGTCAGCGGCACCACGGCCGACACGACGGCCGTCAGCGGCGACAGGATGCTCATGGGTCCGACCGCGAGACAGGCATAGAGCAACGAGATGCCGAGGGCGCCGGAGATTCCCGAAAGGCTGCCCCAGAGCACGGCCTCTGCCGACCAGGTGCCGCCCGCGAATGGGTACACGGCGATGAGCACGAGGAGCCCCGAGCTTGCGGCGATGCCGGTGACGGCGAACGGCGACAGGCGTTTGGTGGCGAGGCCCCCGAGAAAGTCCGCTCCGCCGTACACGAATGCGCCGACGAGGCCGAACGCGGTGACGAGCATGAGTCCTGAGCCTAGTGCGGCGCGGATGGCCAGGGTCGGAGCGAAGTGGCGCGCTCGCGAAGGGGCCGATTTCGAGGGCTCCGTGTCGGCGGGCGCCAGTAAACTTCTGGGCGTGACGTGGAACGCAGAAATCCCCTGGAACGCGGAGGCCGAACCGCCACCCTTCGATGACGAACCCCCTTACGACCCGTACTACGACGAAGGGCCCCTTCGATGGGCTCAGGGAACGGCACAGGCTCAGCGACCGGCACAGGCTCAGGCGGCGGCGGCTCAGGCCGTCGCGACGCCCGAGACCGCGGTCGAGGCTCTGCAGCGGGTCTTCGGGTACGAGACTTTCCGCGGCGACCAGGCCGCGATCATCCAGAACGTCATCGACGGCAAAGATGCCGTCGTGCTCATGCCGACGGGCGGCGGCAAGTCGCTCTGCTATCAGATCCCCTCGCTCGTTCGGCGGGGAACGGGCATCGTCATCTCGCCCCTGATCGCGCTCATGCAAGATCAGGTCGACGCGCTCACGGCCGTCGGGGTTCGCGCGGCGTTTCTCAATTCGACGCAGGATGCCGCGGGGCGGGCCCGCGTCGAGAATGCCTATCTCGCCGGGCAGCTCGACCTTCTCTACGTCGCGCCCGAGCGGCTGTCGAGCGAGGCGACCAAACGCTTTCTCGCCCGAGGAGAGATTGCTCTCTTCGCCATCGACGAAGCTCACTGCGTATCGCAGTGGGGCCATGACTTCCGTCCCGACTACCTCGCCCTCTCCGAGCTCGTCGAGCGATGGCCCGATGTTCCCCGCATCGCGCTTACAGCCACGGCGACCGAGGCGACTCACGCCGAGATCACGGAGCGCCTGGGCATGCAGCGGGCCACGCACTTCGTCGCCAGCTTCGACCGACCCAACATCCGGTATCGCATCGAGAACAAAGGAGAGGTGCGCAAGCAGCTGCTCTCGCTGATCCAGAGCGAGCACGCCGCAGACTCGGGAATCGTCTATGCGCTCTCTCGCAACACGGTCGAGAAGACCGCCCAGTTCTTGGCCGACAACGGACTCAAGGCGCTGCCCTACCACGCGGGCCTCGACTCGCGGCTGAGGGCGTCGACGCAATCGCGGTTTCTGCGCGAAGACGGCATCATCATCGTCGCCACGATCGCGTTCGGCATGGGAATCGACAAGCCCGACGTGCGATTCGTCGCACACGTCGATCTGCCGAAGTCAGTCGAGGGCTACTACCAAGAGACGGGTCGCGCCGGGCGCGACGGGCTGCCCTCGACCGCATGGCTCGCCTACGGCCTCCAAGACGTCGTGCAGCAGCGGCGCATGATCGACGAGTCGCCGGGCGACCTCGCTCATCGCCGCCGTCTCTCGGCCCACCTCGACGCCATGCTCGCCCTCTGCGAAACCGTGCACTGCCGGCGGGTCAACCTGCTGGGCTATTTCGGCCAGGAGTCGACTCCCTGCGGCAACTGCGACACCTGCCTCGAGCCGCCAGAATCGTGGGACGGCACGGTCGCAGCCCAGAAGCTGCTCTCGACCGTGGTGCGCCTGCAGCGCGAGCGCAACCAGCGCTTCGGCGCCGGCCAGCTCATCGACATCCTGCGCGGCAAGGTCACCGACCGGGTCACTCAGCTGGGCCACCAGAGCCTCTCGACGTGGGGAATCGGGCAAGACCTGAGCGATCAGCAGTGGCGGGGTGTCGTGCGCCAGCTCCTGGCCCAGAAACTCCTCGCCGTGAACGACGACGGTTACGGAACGTTGGTGATCACAGACGAGAGCGGCGAGGTCCTCGCGGGCCGACATCCGGTGTCGATGCGGCGCGAGGCCGAGCGGGCGGCGCGCAGCGTGCGGTCGTCTGGTTCGTCGAAGTCGAAAGCGGCGACGGCGCAACTCGCCACCGCAGACCAGGGCCTGTTCGAGAAGCTTCGGGCCTGGCGGGCGGGCGAGGCCCGTGAGCAGGGAGTTCCGGCGTACATCGTTTTCGGCGACGCCACCCTGCGCGCCATTGCGACACAGCGGCCGGCCACGCTCGACCAGGCCGGCGGCATCAGCGGTATCGGTGAGGCGAAGCTGCAGAAATACGGCGAGGCGCTTCTCGAGGTCGTCGCAAACGAATCCGGCTGACGCCATATATTCACTCTGGTAGAGAAACGGCCTGTGTCACAGAGCATGCCGTGTTGGCTATGGACTGTTTGTGAGACTGGGCGCGTGCTCACTTTCCTCAGCCGCGTCCTGCTCGCTCCAGTCGCACGCGCGGTCTACCGCCCCAGGGTGACGGGCAGAGACAACGTTCCGAAGACGGGTCGCGTGCTGCTCGCGAGCAATCACCTCAGCTTTATCGACAGTGTGGTGTTGACGCTCGTCGCGCCGCGCAACGTCTCGTTCCTCGCCAAGTCCGAGTACTTTACCGGCAAGGGCGCCAAGGGGTGGCTGTCGAGGTGGTTCTTCTCGGCCATCGGGGCCGTGCCCGTCGACCGGGGGGCCGGTCAGGCCGCACAGGACGCCCTTGATGCAGGACTCGCCATCCTGGCGCGGGATGAGGCGTTCGCCATCTACCCTGAAGGCACGCGTTCGCGAGACGGGCGCATGTACAAGGGCCGCACCGGCGCCGCCTGGCTGGCGATGAGTTCGAGCAGCCTGATCGTTCCCGTGGCTCTCATCGGCACCGAGAAGCTGCAGCCCGTCGGCTCGACCATCCCGCGACTGCACCGGGTGTCCGTCGAGTTCGGGCGTCCGATCGACGCGTCGGAGTTCGGACAGGCGACCTCGGCCCGCGCGAGACGAAAGCTGACCGACGTGCTGATGGATGACATCCAGCGCATGTCGGGCCAGGAGAAGGCCGGGGTCTACAACGAAGCGCCGGCCGCGTCGACCATCGAGAAAGTCAAGCGTGCGCTGGGCCGCAACAGACCCTCCTAAGGTGGGGTGAGCGTGATCGACACGACCAGATGGGGACCGGCATGTTGAAGAAGAGAAGAAGTCGCACCCCCGCGGTGCAGCAGCCTCAGTCCGACATCGTCGTTCCGGGAAGCAATGCACTCCCACCCGTGCGCATCAATGCGTTCCGCATCGGCCTGGTCGGCGGTCTCGGCGTGCTCGTGTCGATTCTCATCGGCGGGATCATCGGGCAGCTCACCACGGTTCTGATCTACGTGGGCGTCGCGCTCTTCCTTGCTCTGGGGCTCGACCCGCTCGTGTCGTGGCTCGAGAAGAAGCTGCCCCGCTGGGCGGCGATCCTCGTCGTCTTCGCCGCGGTCATCCTCGCATTCGCGGGCCTGCTCTTCACGATCATCCCGGTGATCGTCGATCAGGTGTCGAACCTGATCACCAACTTTCCCGAGATCGTGAGCAGGGCCGTCAACAGCGACTTCGTGAAGACGGTCGAACAACAGCTGTCGGGTGTCGTCGACTTCGACTCGGTCGCGAAAAGCGTCACCGACTTCGTCAGCGACCCGAACAACTTCGTCAGTCTCGGCGGCGGACTCCTGGCCGTAGGCGCGGGGGTCGCGAGCGGCGTGACCGGCGGCACCGTCGTTCTGATCCTCACCCTCTACTTTCTCGCGTCGCTGCGCTCGATCAAGCGCGTCACCTATCGTTTCGTGCCGGTCAGCAAGCGGGCGGGCTTCATCGACGTGTCAGAAGACATCACGTCTGCGGTCGGGCGCTATGTCGTGGGCCAGTTCACCCTGGCCGCGGTCAACGGTGTGCTGAGCGCGATCTTCCTCTGGATCATCGGGGCCCCGCAGTTCGTGCTGCTCGCCTTCGTGGCGTTCCTGTTCTCGCTGATTCCGCTCGTCGGAACCGTCACAGGTTCGCTCATCATCGTGGTGACCTGCCTGTTCGCGTCGCCGCTGACCGCGCTCGTCGCCCTGATCTGGTACCTGGTCTACATGCAAGTCGAGGCCTACGTCCTCAGCCCGCGCATCATGAACCGCGCCGTCGCCGTGCCAGGCGCTGTCGTCGTGATCGCGGCGGTCGCGGGCGGCACTTTGGGCGGCATCCTCGGTGCCCTCGTCGCCATCCCGGTCGCAGCCTCGACGATCATCATCATTCAGAAGATCGTCTTTCCGCGGCAAGAACTCAAATAACGGTCGTGGCCGACGTCTGCGATTGTGGAGGTGCGCCTGCCTTCATGGGGTTCGTCTGTAGACATCATCAACCTGCTGCGGCAGTCTACGAGGGCCGTTTGTAGGGCACGGACGGTGAATTCTCCGTGCCCGCCCGGCCGCTCGTACCGTTGACGCAGATGTGCCCACAACGCAGAAAAGGCTCACGATGGCGAACGCGGTGAAGAACCAGACGAACGGCGACAGCTCGATGAAGCTCGCCGACCAAATCGAAGACAGCGAGAAGCTCGACGAGACGGCGGGCAGCATGACGATCGACAAGGCGGATGCCCGAATCGACGCGGCCGCGCTCGGTGCGTACCTGCTGGGCAGGTGGGCGGATGCGCGCATCGCCGCTCGCCGGCTCACCGGGCGCCCCGAGATGCAGCGCGTCGACAGCCAGACCCTCGCAGAGCATCGCGCCACCGTGTTCCATCAGCTGGGATTGCTGGTCGAGCATGGGGGAGTGCACAAGGCTTTTCCGAAGAGCCTCGGAGGTGAAGACGACCACGGCGGCAACATCGCCGGCTTCGAAGAGCTCGTCACGGCAGATCCCTCGCTGCAGATCAAGTCGGGAGTGCAGTGGGGGCTGTTCGGTGCAGCCGTGCTGCACCTCGGCACGCAGTACCACCACGAGAAGTTCCTGCCCGCCATCATGAGCCTCGAGGTTCCGGGTGCGTTCGCCATGACCGAGACCGGACACGGCTCAGACGTCGCCGCGATCGCCACCACGGCCACTTTCGACGTGGGCAGCCAGGAATTCGTGCTCGACACCCCCTTCCGCGGCGCCTGGAAGGACTATCTCGGCAACGCGGCCGTCCACGGCACCGCGGCCGTGCTCTTCGCCCAGCTCATCACCGAGGGCATCAACCACGGTGTGCACGCGTTCTATGTGCCGCTGCGCGATGCCGAAGGTCGATTCCTGCCCGGTATCGGCGGCGAAGACGACGGACTCAAGGGCGGCCTCAACGGCATCGACAACGG
>NZ_CAXVWM010000009.1:0-14362 GCF_964263775.1 Agreia sp.
CGGCGAGCCGGTCGACCTGGAGACGGCCCGCGGGCCCATCCGCATCCGGCGCTTGCGCCCGTAGCTCGCCGCCTGCGCCGCCGCCGCCCGCGTCGCTACTTCGCCAAGAAGGCGAGCACCACGCGGTTCCACTCGTCGGCGTGGCTGACGTTCACTCCGTGCGGACCGCCCGACACGATGTGCAGCTCGGAGTTCGCCAGCGCGGCGTGCGTGCGGGCGCCCGATCCCTCGATGGGGACAGTCGCATCGCCGTCGCCGTGGATCACGAGGGCGGGCACGGTGACGTTCGGCAGGTCATCGCGAAAGTCGGTGCCGGCGAACGACGCCATCGCCTCGAGCGCGGCCGCCTTCGACGACTGCAGCGCGAGGGCGAGCGCCTCCTGGCGCTGCTGTTCGGTCACGACGAGCTTTCCGTCGACCGAGAAGAACTGCGTCGTGAAGTCATCGTAGAAGGCCTCCTGATTGGCTGTGAGGCCGGCGGTCATCTTCGCGGCGAGCGCAGCGGTGAGCGGACCATCCGGGTTGCCGGGCGTCTGCAGCAGGTACGGCGGCACCGCCGAGGCGAAGACGACACTGCGGATGCGCTCCGTGCCGTACTTCGTGAAGTAGCGCGCGGCCTCTCCGCCGCCCATCGAGAAGCCCACGAGGGTGACGTCGCGCAGGTCGAGCGAGGTGAGCACGGCCTGCAGGTCGTCGGTGAGCGTGTCGTAGCCGTATCCGGTGAGCGGCTTGTCGCTGCGACCGAAGCCCCGGCGGTCGTACGTGATGACGCGGTAGCCCGCGGCTTCGAGGGCGCCGACCTGGTACTTCCACGATTCGCCGCTGAGCGGCCAGCCGTGGATGAGGACGACGGGTCGACCGGAGCCGCCCGTGTCGTCGACGTGCAGTTTCGTGTCGTTCAGCAATCCGTGGTGAGCAGTGATCTCTGTCATGGTTATGCCTTTCTGCGCCCGTCTTCGTGCGCCTCAGGGGTGATTCGGACACCTTCGCCCATCGGATCGGGCCGCGATCACCCGCTTTCGCCCCACGCGTCGGCCCGCTACCCTTGGCCGGTGGAGTCAGGTTTCAGGATCGAACGCATCGCCGAGAGCGACTGGCAGCGGATGCGCGCGCTGCGGCTCGAAATGCTCGCCGACACTCCCCTCGCCTTTCTCGAGACCCTCGAAGACGCCCGCTCGCTTCCGGAGGTCGCCTGGCGCTCTCGCGCCGGGCGCAGCAGCCGCGAGGGCAGCATAGGACTGGCCGCGGTCGAGGCGGCGAGCACCACGTGGCTCGGCACGATGAGCGCCTACCTCGACGGGCGAGGCGACGCGATGCTCGTGAGCGTGTACGTGACCCCCGCCTGGCGCGGCACGGCCATGGGCCTCACGGATGCGCTGCTCGACGAGGTGGAAACCTGGGTGCGCGCCGCCGTTCCCGAGGGTCGGCTGCTCCTGCACGTGCACGAGGACAACCCTCGCGCTCGCGCGTTCTACGCGAGGCGCGGCTACGTCGAGACGGGCCGAACTATCGCGTACCCCCTCGACCGCACGCAGAACGAAGTGGAGATGGCGCTCCCCCTGGGCTAGGTGCACCCGCTGCGGACTGAAGATGCCAGCGCACCGGGGCACACTGACCGCAGCGGGGGCTCTCGTCGCGGTCGGGCTGCGCAAAGCGTCGACAGCTGTCGCCGGTGCGGACTGAAGATGCCGGCGCACCGGGGCACACTGTCCGCACCGGGGGCTACTGGCGGGCCGGGGCAGGCTCAAGCTCAGGCGTCGTCGCCCTCGGGTTGCCAGAGTTCGATGCCGTTGCCCTCGGGGTCGCTCAGACTCGCGAACCGTCCATTCGGGTACACCTCCGGGTCGACGACGACGGCAACTCCCGCGGCTCGCAGTTGATCGACCATTGCATCGAGGTCGGCGACGCGAAAGTTGAGCGCCCACCCACTGCTCGCCTCCGCGAAATGGGGAGCCGTCGCATCCATCGGGGCGAACACGGTCGACCCCGAGTCTTGTCGCCACGACGGGTCGCCGTAATTCTGGGGCGGGGCATCGACGCCGAGGTGCTCGGCATACCAGCGAGCCAGCGAGTCGGGGTCCCGTGCCACGAAGAAGAAACCGCCGATGCCCGTCACACGTTCCATAGCGAGAGTGTACGCTGCTCGCTCGTCTCGGCGGCAGGCCTGCTCAGGGCATCAGCGGCAGACTTCCCACGATCTTGTCGATGCGGTTCTTGGGGCCGACGAGGCTGACCGCGAGGTAGTCGATCATCTCGGGGTCGGTCGATCCGATGGTGTCGATGTACTCGTCGTAGACCCGGATGGCCTGGGCGACGCCGGGCATGTCGGCCACGAACGTCGCCTCATGCGCGACACCTTTCGCCCTGATCTGCCGCAGGGTCTCGGCGGATGCGGTCAGGATCGTGCAGCCGATCCAGGGCAGACCGGGATGCGCATCGCCGGCCGAGTCGATCACGTCTGGTCCGAGCAGCCCCGCGACTGCTCGGGTCGTGGCGCTCGCGACACAGACGGCCGCGTTCACGGCCCGCCCCGCAGGAAGCGAATCGGTGACCACGATCACCCACTTCAATCGCGCCGCCCGCGTCGAAGTCGAGAGGTCGATCTCGTCGTCGGCGAAGCCGACCGTGTGCGGGGTGGGGTCGGTCATCAGGCGGTTCCGTTCGTCGGATCATCAGCAATACCGACACAGAGTACGATTATCGGCGCCCAGCTCGCTCGAGATCCGTACTTAATCCGGCGCGATCGACAGAATGGATGCCATGGACGACATAGACACCGCGATTCTGCACGAATTGCAGGCAGATGCACGCATGACGAATCGCGACCTCGCCGCCGCGGTCGGAATCTCGGCGACGACCGCCCTCGAGCGCACCCGAGGCCTCCGCAGCCGGGGCATCATCACGGGCGCGAGCCTCGACGTCGACCTCGCCTCGATCGGCAGGGGAGTGCAGGCTCTCGTCGCCGTGCGCATCCGCCCGCCGTCGCGCGAGATCATCGAGGCCTTCAGGGACTGGGTGAGCGCGCTGCCGGAGACCCTCGGGGTGTTCGTGACGACCGGCAACGAGGATTTCATCATCCATGTCGGCGTTCGCCACAACGACGACCTCTACGCCTTCGTGATCGACCAGCTCACGCAACGCCGCGAGGTCGCCGATGTGCGAACATCCGTCGTCTACGAGCACATTCGCAACCACGCGGTGGTGCCGTCGCCGCATCCGCGCCTCGGCGGTATGTCCGCCACCCGCCGTTCAGCAGCGGATGCTCCGAACGGGCGCGCATAGCGGGCGCGGTTAGGCTGGAGCGTGCCTCATCCCCGACCTCGCTGGCGCCAGCGCAGTCGACTCGTTCGCGTCGTGCGACTGCTGCGCACCCGCCAGCCGCAGACGTTCACCGAGAAGGTGCGCTACAAGATGCTGCGCGACCACCGGATGCTGCTGGTCACCTTCGCCGACAAGGCCGCGGTTCGCGAATACGTCGCGTCGCGCGTGGGCGCCGAGTACCTGCCCGAGGCCTACGGCATCGTGCGCGATCCGGCGCAGCTGCGCGAGCTCGACCTGCCCGAGTCGTATGTCGTGAAGCCGACCCACGGCAGCGGCGCCGCGATCGTGGTCTCGCCGAAAGGCTCCGAAGACCAGACCCTGCCGCCGGCCGTGTGGGGCTGGGTATACCGGCACGTGCGGCCATCCGCGGTCACCGTCGACGCGCTCGTCGACATCGCCCACGGCTGGATGACGAAGCTCTATGGCCAGGGGCCGAACCGCGAGTGGGCCTACGGCAAGGTCGAGCCCGCCGTGATCGTGGAGGAGCTGCTCGTCGCACCGGCCGGCATTCCCGACGACTACAAGTTCTTCGTGTTCCATGGGCGCTGCCGGTACATTCAGGTGGATGCCGGTCGCTTCGACCATCGCACGCAGGACTTCTACGACGCCGACTGGCAGCACCTGCCGATGAGCGGCGGACCGGCGTGGACGACTCCGCCGCGCGCACGCCCGGAACGCCTCGACGAGCTGATCTCGATCGCCGAGCGACTCGGCGCCGAGACCGACTTCGTGCGCGTCGACCTCTACGCGCTGCCCGACCGCATCGTCTTCGGAGAGCTCACCAGCTACCCGGCCGGCGGGGACAGCCCGTTCGAGCCGCAGTCGTTCGACGCGGAGTTCGGCAGCCACTGGGCCGTGCCCCGCCGCTACCGCTGAGCGCCGGGTCTGAGGCGCCGGTGCTGAGGCGCGGGTGCTCAGGCGCGGGGTGGCCGGCACCCCGCGGTTCACTCACCGATCGAGAAAGTCTCGCACCTCGCGTCGGTTCGGGTAAGACGACTGCGCCCCCACGCTCTGAACCGACAGGGCGGCGACTGCGGATGCGAAGGCAACCGCCTCCCGCAATCCGCAACCTCGAGCGAGCTCGCTTGCCGTCGCTCCGACGAAGGCGTCGCCCGCGCCCGTCGTGTCGACGACGTCGACCGCGAAGGCGGGTACGGTGGCGATTCCCGTCGAGTCGCCGAAGACGGCTCCGGCCGCTCCGAGGGTGATGACGACCGAGCGCACGCCTCGGTCGAGAAACCGTTGGGCGACGGCGGCGAAGGATGACGCTCCCTCGTCGCCGAGCAGCACCCGGGCCTCATGCTCGTTGACGATGAGCGGGTCGCAGAGGGCCAGCGTCTCGGCAGAGAGCTGCTCGGCCGGAGCCGCGTTGAGCAGCAGGCGGATGCCTCGGTGAGCGGCCATCGCCGCGATGTGCTCCACCGCGCGCAGCGGAGACTCGAGGTTGAGCACAACCATGTCTGCGTCGACCCACTCGTCGCCCTTCTTCTCGGCGAACTCGACATCGAGTGCGTGGTTCGCGCCCGGCGAGACGACGATCGAGTTCTCGCCGTCGGGCGTGACGAGAACGAGAGCGGTACCCGTCGGCCGGTCGACGCGTATGACGCCGCTGACATCGACTCCGCTCTCGGCCAGCTGGGAACAAACGAACGACCCGTTCTCGTCGGCGCCGACACACCCGGAGAACGAGGTCTCCGCCCCCATCCGCGCCGCAGCGGCCGCCTGATTCGCCCCTTTGCCACCGGCGAACCGGCGCAGATCAGATCCCAGCAGGGTCTCCCCGGCATCCGGTCTGCGCGGCAGCTCTACGACGAAGTCGATGTTGGCGCTTCCGATCACTGTCACGCGATTCATACGGTCTGCTTTCTCGAGGTGAGGAGCTCAGGACGACAGCTGCGCCAGGCCGCGCCGCGTTCGAGCCTTGATTGCACTGCGCACACGGAGCGCCGCGACGATCAGCGCGGCGATGGTGATGACGTAGGGCGTCAGCAGGGCGAGCGACGAGTTGACGCCGCCGAGGGCCAGTCGGTCGGCCAGCCCATCGGCGGCTCCGAAGATGAGGCAGACCACCAGGGTCGGCACGGGCCGGCCGGCCGCGAAGATCACTGCCGCCACCACGATGAAGCCACGGCCCGAGGTCATCCCGGCCGTGAAAGAGCCGACCGATGCCATCGCGAGCTGGGCGCCCGCGAGGCCGCACAGCGCTCCCGACGCGATGATCGAGATGAACTTCACCTGAAAGACGCGGATTCCGGCGGCAGTCGCGGCCGGTTCGTCTTCGCCGACGGCGCGCAGGTGAACGCCGTAGCGGGTGCGATACAGCACGAACCAGTAGACAGGCACCAGCAGCAGGGCCACCCACACGAGGATCGTGTGGTTGTTGAAGATCGGCCCGATCACCGGGATGTCGCCCACAGGGCCGAGATCGATCCTCGGCAGCACCGACTTGACGTCTCCCGGCGTCACGCCCGCATTGCCGTACAGCACGCTGAGCAACAGCACGGTGATGCCGATCGCGAGGAGGTTCGTGCCGATGCCGACGACGATGTAGTCGGCTTTGAACACGAGCGATGCGATCGCGTAGACCAGTGCGAGCAGAACTCCGGCGCCGAGGGCTGCGAGCACACCGATGAACGGATTCGTGATCGCACCGACCGCGATACCCATGAAGGCGCCGATGAGCATCAGGCCCTCCAGCCCGATGTTCAGGATGTTGCCGACTTGGCTGAGACCGCCGCCGATCGCGGCGAGCAGGATGGGCGTGGTCTTGGCCAGGATGACGGCCAGCGTTCCGACCGTCAGAATCTGGGCGAGGATCTCGTTCATTTCGACATCTCTTTCTTCATCGGGAGCGGTTCGACCGGCGCTCGGTTCTTTCTTCGCTTTCGGATGTTGCCGACGAACGTGGCCGTGATGGCGATCACGATGAGTCCCTGCAGAACGTTGATCATCGGGAACGGCACGCCCGCCGACTGGAGTCCTGTGCCGCCGGCCATCATCGTGGCGTAGAACAGGGCGGCGACCAGCGAAGCCCACGGATTGAGCCTGGCCAGCAGGGCGACGGTGATCGCGAGAAACGCGAATCCCGGCGAGAATGCCTGCAGAAAGCGCCCGCCGTTCGGGCCGATGACGAAGAGGGCGCCGGCGATTCCCGCCGCCGCGCCGCTCAGCGACATGACCTGCATCGCCATCTTCTTCGACGAGGTTCCGATGTAGTCGGCGAAACGGTTGAGCTCGCCGAGCTCTTTCACTCGAAGACCCCATGTCGTGCGGTTGAGGGCGAGGCCGAGCACGACCGCGATCACGAGCGCGATGATCAGATCGGGTGCGAAGCCGTAGGAGACGTCGAACACCGGAAGCAGGGCCGACGACTCGACTCTCGGTGAGCCGGCGAGCGTCGCAGTGGGGTCGGCGAACGGGCCGGTCACCAGGAACGCGGTGACCAGAAGCGCCACCTGCGACATCAGCAGGGTGATCACGATGATGTCGACCTTGAGGAATCCCGTGAGGAATCCCGGGATGAGACCCCAGATGGCCCCGGCCACGCCGCCGAACAACAACACGAGAATCACGTGCACGACCGGCGGCAGACCGTGGAACGTGAATCCCGCATACGCACCGAAGAACGCGCCGAAGTAGAGCTGCCCTTCGCCACCGATGTTGAAGAATCCGGCGCGGAAGGAGATGATCGTGCCCGCGGCCATGATGACCAGCGGCACGAACATGGCGATGATGCTGCCGATGCCGTAGGGCGTGCGCCAGGCAGAGCCGAAGAGTTCCACGTAGGCGGTGATCGGGTTCTGACCGATCACCACAATGATGACGGCGCCGATCGCCAGCGCCGCGAGCACGGCGAAGATCGGCTGAAGGGCGTTGCTGAAGGTCTTCGAGGCGAACTCGGAGAGGGTCGCGCCGATGCTTCGGGCTGGCATCGAGAAGCTTCGCGTCTTGGGCACGACGATCGAGGTCGTATGGAGTTCGTCGACGCGAGCGATGTCTGACGACGTGTCGGTGAGTCGGGTGCCGCTGGCCTCCAACTCCGTAGCCACACGGGCCCGCTCGGCCGCCGCCTCCTGAAGCGCGGTCTCTGTGGGCTTCACGCCCGCCATGGCGAGTCCGACGGCGAGTTCGGTCATGTTCTCTTGAGTGAACTCGGCGATCACTTCGCCGCGGTACATGACGAGGAGTCGGTCGGAGAGACTCATCACCTCGTTCAGGTCGGCCGAGAACAGCAGTACTCCGGCGCCCTTGTCGCGCAGGCCGACGATCGAGTTGTGCACGAATTCCATGGCGCCGACATCGACACCGCGAGTCGGCTGCGACACCATGAGCAGGCTGGGATCGGACTCGAACTCTCGAGCGATGATGACCTTCTGCATGTTGCCGCCCGAGAGGGAGCCGATCGGCGTTCCCGGCTGCGCGCCTCGAACATCGAACTTGGCGATCAGCTTCTGCGCATAGTCGCGCATGGCCGCGAGCGAGAGCCACCCCGCGCGGGCGAGGGGCGGTCGTAGATGCCCGGCTGCGACGTTCTCTGCAATGCTGAGCTTGGGCGCCGCCCCCTCTTCGTTTCGGTCTTCGGGAATGTAGGCGAGACCACGTGCGCGTCTGTCGGCGACGGATGCCGTCGTGACGTCGTGACCCGCCAGCCGTACTCGACCGCGTGGGGGCAGATACATTCCCGCGATCGCGGCCGCGAGCTCGGATTGGCCGTTGCCCTCGACTCCGGCGATGCCCACGATCTCGCCGGCGCGCACCGAGAGCGACAGATTCTTCACGGCGACTGCACCGCGCTGGTCGATGGCCGACAGGTCCTCGACCCTCAGAACGTCGTCTTTGGGTTGCGACGGCGTGTGCTGGATGCGCAACAGCACCTCGCGCCCGACCATCATCGAGGCGATATCGCTCTGGCTGAGACCTTCCGCGGATCGGGAGCCGATGACCTCGCCGTCACGGATGACGGTGATCTCGTCGGCGATGGAGAGCACCTCGCCCAGCTTGTGCGAGATGAAGACGACGGCGCAGCCCTGCGCGGCGAGACGACGAACCACGACGAAGAGTTCGTCGGTCTCTGATGGGGTGAGCACCGCGGTCGGCTCGTCGAGGATGAGCAACCGGGTGTCGTGCGACAGGGCCTTCACGATCTCGACGCGCTGACGCTCTCCGACAGAGAGGTCCTGCACCCGGTCGCGAGGGCTGAGGTTCAGTCCGAGGTCGGCGCTGAGGCTGACGACCTTCTCCTCCATCCCGCGCCGGTCGAGCACTCCGAATCCGTTGCTCGACTCGTTGCCGAGAAAGATATTGGATGCGACGGTGAGCGACGGCACGAGCTTGAAGTGCTGGTGCACCATCCCGATGCCGAGCGAGTCCGCCTTCTTCGGGTCGGTGACCCGAACGACCTCTCCGTTGATGATGATCTCACCCGAGTCGGGCTGGAGGTTGCCGGAGATCATGTTCATGAGGGTGGACTTGCCCGCGCCGTTCTCTCCGACGAGTGCGTGGACGGTTCCCGGCCGGATGCTGAGCGAGACGTCGCGATTGGCGACCTTGGTGCCGAAAGTCTTGGTGATGTTGCGGAGCTCGAGGATCGGTCGAGACATTGAACTCTCCTTTGAGTGCGTGAATACGGGCGGCGGAAGCCGTGGCCTCCGCCGCCCGGGTGCGTCAGAAGCCGCTGGGAACGGAGAGCTCTCCGTCGACGACCTTCTGCTTGTAGCCGTCGATGGCGTCGATAGCCGACTGCGGCACGATGTCACCGTTGTCGTCGAAGGTGAGTCCGACTCCGTCGTTGGCGAGACCGAACGAGGTCGTCTCGCCGTACGCGAGCGAGCCGGCCGCGTCATCCTGAATCGCCTGCACGATGGATGCGCCGACGTGCTTCAGCATCGAGGCGAGGATGTGCCCCTTCTGCAGAGCGTTCTGGTTGCTGTCGACGCCGATCGCGTACTTGTCTGCATCGGCGGCTGCCTGCAGCACGCCGACCCCGGCGCCGCCCGCCACCTGGTAGACGACGTCTGCGCCCTGGTCGAACATCGCCGTAGCCTGGTCGTAGCCCTTGGCCGAGTCGCTGAACGACCCGACGTAGCTGACCAGCACGTCGACGCTCGGGTCTACGGCCTCGACGCCCGCCTTGAAGCCGGCAGCGAAGTCGTTGATGACGGGGATGTCCATTCCGCCGACCAGGCCGACCTTCTTGCTGCCGGTGGCGAGCGGAAAGTCGGTCGTGTTCGTCGTGGCCAGCGCAGCCAGCACACCGGCGAGGAACGAGCCCTCGTTCTGCCTGTACGTGAGCGAGGCCACGTTCGGCGCATCGATCTCGCCGTCATAGAAGATGTAGTGCTGCTTCGGGAACTTGGGCGCGACCTCGGTGATCGTGTCGCTCGAGGTCGAGCTGCCGATGACGACGACACCGTACTGGCCCGTCGAGACGGACTGCAGGTTCGCCTTCCACTGGGCCGGATTGTTCGCGTCGCCCTGGAGGGTCTTCGTCGCGTAGCCGTCTGACTTCAGCTGGCTGATGCCGCTCTCCGCGTCATCGTAGAAGCTCTGGTCGCCCAGGGCGCCGGGCACGACGTTGGCCACCGACTTCGACGCGTCGGTGCTGTCACCTCCGTCGCCTCCCGAGGTACTGCAGGCGCTGATGCTCAGGGCGAGCACGGCAGCCGCGGCGATGAGGCTGTACCGCTTGATCTTCATGGTGTTCCTTTCGTGATGGTTTCGGTGATGCGATGAAAACGGCGGGCTCAGGCCCGTGCGTCGGTGAGCGTCTGCGTCGACTCGACGATGAGGTCGGCGAACTTGTTCCAGTCGAGTGAGATCGCCACGTTGGTGCGATAGTCGGTCTGCTCGCTTGCGGTTCCGCCGAAATGGCGCATCCCCGAAGCGCTCTCGAAGTTGGCTACCGTCTGACCCTTTGTCCAGCGGCCCTCGAGTTCGACACGCACGTCGGCCTTTTCGACCGTGAGGATGCTGGGGTCGATGATGGCCGCCACGCAGCAGGCGTCATGAATGGCGGGATACGGGATGTCGAGCAGGCCGGAGTGCGTCGTGTGCACGAATTCCCACGTGTCCAAAATGAACTGGCTGATATCGCCGCCGACAGCCTTCACCCGATCCTGAAGCTCAGGCGTTGCGAGGGCCTGGTGCTGCGTGAGGTCGAGGCCGATCATCGTGACGTCCCAGCCCGCGCTGAAAACGATGTGGGCCGCCTCGGGGTCGGCGTAGATGTTGAACTCGGCCGCCGGCGTGATGTTTCCGCGGGTGTAGCTGCCACCCATGGCGACGACCTGCTTGACCCGATCGATGATGCGCGGCTCCTTGCGGGCGGCCAGCGCGATGTTCGTGTACGGTCCGACCGGCACGAGGGAGACCGTCTTCGGCTCGTTGGCCATCACGGTCTCGATGATGAAATCGACGGCGTGCCGCGGGTCGAGTTCGAATGACGCGGGCGGCAGGTAGGGGCCGTCGAGGCCCGTCGTTCCGTGGATCTCTTCGGCGATGACCTGCTCGATCAGCAGCGGGCCCTCCGCTCCCCGAGCGACCGGCACGGTGATTCCGTAGACGGTGCAGACGGAGAGCGCGTTGCGGGTGACGTTCTCGATGGTGTGGTTGCCGGCGACCGTGGTGATGCCGAGCAGATCGATGTTCGGGCTCGCGGCGGCCAACAGGATGGCGATCGCGTCATCGTGTCCGGGGTCGCAGTCCAGGATGATCTTTTCCATGTCGTTCACGTCTTTCGTTCGTCGTGCTCAGAGAGCCGGTGAAGTCGACGGTGTCGCGATGGAGAACACCGTCGTTCCCCGCGGTGCAGTCCGAGACGAATCTCAGTGCGTAAGTTGTTTCTTGATTCGAGAAACAACTTTCGCGGGTTCTCTCATGAAAGTCGCCGGAGATGGGCATGTCAAGAGCACCGCGTAGGGCCCAGGGGCGTGCGTAAACGATTGCTCACTGCACGCCGGACCGGGCGTGCGGGAAGAGCCCGATCAGGCGAGCGAGCGGATCGCGGTTTCGATCAGCGACCAGTAACGGTCGACATCGAGATCGACGGCCACCGTGACGTTCTTCGGACGGCTGGTGAGCTCGAGCAGGTCGACCACGGTCACGCCGCGCGTGAAGTCGCCGTGCAGTTCGATGTCGAGACGGGACTTCTGCGTCGTTGCCACCGCCGGGTCGGCTATCAGGGCAACGGTGATCGGATCATGGAGCGGGCCGTCGGGCATCTCGCCGAAGGCGTCGTAGGTGGAGCAGAAGCGTTCGAGCAGCTCTGCCCCGAAGGTCGCCGTAGCGTTGCCGATCGCGCGGATTCTCGACCGGACCTCGCGCGTGATCTGCGCCTGGTGCGTGATGTTGAGCCCGACCATCGTGAACGGAATCGCGGAGGCGAGGACGATGTCGAGCGCCTCCGGATCGGTCGACGCGTTGAACTCCGCATACGGCGAGACGTTGCCGCGGCCCGTCGATCCGCCCATCCAGACGATCCGCTCGATCTTTCGGCACAACTCGGGCTGACGTTCGACGAACGTGGCGATGTTGGTCAGGGGCCCGGTCGCTGCGATCGTGACCGGCTGCGTGGACTGCGTGAGGACGTCGCGGATGAGGTCGTGGGCGTCACGGTCGTCGAGCCCCATCGCGAGCTGCGGCAGGTCGATGCCTCCGAGCGCGTTGGCGCCGTGGATCCAGTCGGCCGTCTCGAGTTTCTGCGCCAGCGGGCCGGGCGCGCCCTGGCCGATGGGAACGCCGTGGATGCCGGCGACGGTGCAGGCGATGCGCGCGTTCCGCGACGTGTGATCGATCGTGCCATTTCCGGCCACAGTGGTGATGGCCCGAAGGTCGATGGCCGGGTGTGCGGCTGCGAGCCAGATGGCGACGACGTCGTCGATGCCGGGATCGCAATCGAGGATCACCGGCGTGGGCATGCGATGCCTCCCTCTGATAACCTCTGCGTAATCGTTTGCTCGCAAGAGAATTTTAGCATCAACTTTCTCGAGGTCGGGTGGCGATCGGCGAATGGAGCGCGGGTGAAGGCGAACGTGACACTGGCAGACGTGGCCGCGGGCGCGGGCGTCTCCATCGCAACGGCCTCCCGGGCATTGTCGGGCAAACCGCGCGTCTCGCGCGAAATGGTGGATCGGGTGCGCGCCGTCGCCGCCGATCTCGGTTACCGGGTGGATCCCATCGCGCGAGCACTGCGGGATGGGTCGAGTCGACTTGTCGGAATGATCGTGCCGGTGATCAGCATCCCGTTCTTCTCGCAGCTCATCGATGCGGTCGAAGAAGAACTCAGCCGCGCGGGATTCGAATTGCTGCTGGCCGATTCGCACGGCTTCGTCGATGAGGAGGTCCGTCGGCTCCGCGTGCTCGGCGATCGTCGCGTCGACGGCATCCTCATCGTCGCGTCTGATCGAACCGCGTCGATGCCGTCGATCGCGAACGTTCCCCATGACATCCCCGTGGTCACACTCGATCGCGCCACAGACAAGCCGATCACAGACTTCGTGGGGGTCGACAACGAGTTGGGCATGGAGCTTCTGTTCGATCATCTGGCCGAACAGGGTGTCGCATCCGTGGGGTATGCGGGTACGGATGACGCCACCACGAGCGGCGTCGAACGGTGGCAGGGCTTCAACCGTCTTGCGCGTCGGCACGGCATGGAGGTCGGCGCGACATTCCGCGGCGAGTTCAGCATCGAGAGCGGCATGGCAGCGGCGGATCACATCACGAAGGCGGGCACACTGCCCGATGCGATCGTCTGCGGCTCGGACCAGGTCGCCGTCGGCACGATCGCTCGTCTGCGCGAGAAGAACTTCGACGTGCCTCGAGATGTGCTCATCACCGGTTTCGATGGCGGCGAGCTGTCGAGGATCTCGTGGCCGACGCTGACGACAGTGGTGCAGCCCCTGTCTTCTATCGCGGGCGACTCCGTGAGCGTGCTGGTCGACCGCATCCGGGGCAGCACCAGCGCGCTGCGGCGCAGTCGGCTCGCACCGGAACTGCAGCTGGGCGGCTCGACCCGACTAGACCCTCGCTAGGGCGTGTCCCCCAATGACGAGCACGATCGCCTCGAGCACCGGTGTGGGCTCGTTGCGCGATCCGCAGAGGAGGACTCGTCATTCTGCCGTCGCGCTCGTTGCGCACTGGGGCACGCTGCCATACTGGACGATGGACGAATCGACCTCAGTTGTGTATCGCCGGGCGAATCCCACTGACGCGCCCGGGATGGAGCGCGTCGCGCATGCGGCTTACGAGATCTACGTCGATCGAATCGGCAGACCTCCGGCTCCGATGGCCGCAGATTATGCGCGCATCGTCAGTCAGGCCGATGCTCGGGTTGCGCTCGTCGACGGCGCTGTAGCGGGGCTGATGGTCCTTGCGCCCTCACGGGACCACCTGCTCATCGAGAACGTTGCCGTTCTTCCGAGCGCACAAGGTCGCGGGATCGGACTGAACCTGCTCGGTCTGGCGGAACAACGTGCCGCGGCGCTCAAACTCCATGAGCTCCGCCTCTACACGAACGAGGCGATGTTCGAGAACCTCGCCTTCTATGCGCGTCGTGGATATACCGAAACGCATCGCGCCACGGTGGACGGCTATCGGCGCGTCTACTTCACCAAGCAGCTATCCGCCCTCTAATGCATTTCTGCCAGGCGGCGAAGCTCAGGTAAAGATCGCGGGAGAGTTCGCTTAGTCGGTCGCGCCGGCCAGAACTCAGACGGGTTCGGCCACGACAGAGCCGAGTGTCTCGAGCACCAGGCGCGCGGGCGCCGTCTCGGCGATCGTCCTTCGCACGACCGCGTAGATCGTTCTGACCGGAGTCGGACGCACCGCCGGCACGGATCGAAGTCCGTCAGGCAATGCTCGCGACGCAAGCGCCGGCACGACGGTGATTCCGAGCCCCGCGCCGACGAAAGAGATCGCGGTCGTGTAGTCGTGCGCCTCCACCTGAAAGGCCGGGTCGAAACCGGCCGCCGCGCACGCCTCGAGGAGGTTGCGACGACACCATGCAGACGTCGCTTCGTTGTCGATCCAGCGTTCGGAGGCGAGT
>NZ_CAXVWM010000010.1:0-16657 GCF_964263775.1 Agreia sp.
CCGGGAGCCTGCCCACCCCCACCATGAGGAACAGGAGGGCACCGATGAACGGGATGAACACGATCGTCAAAACCCATGCGATCGCTGCTGACGGGCGGCGATTCGTCGATACCGCCACGGTCGCGATGAAGCCGATGATCACGTGCGCCGCCGTGAGGATGACGGCGGCGAGCTCAATGTCGTGAATGCTGATGAGATGTCCTATCGCGCGTTCTGCACGGGAACGATCACCTTCTTGATGATCAGCAGAGCGGCGGCGCTTGTCGGGCAGGCTATCAGCGCACCGAGAAGGCCCAACAGGGTTCCGCCGACCAATGCACCGATGAGCACGAGCGAACCCGGAATGCTGATGGCCTTACCGACGATGCGTGGGGTGAGCACGTACGACTCGATCTGAACATAGACGAGCATGACCAGTAAGACGATCAGCGCGGCGGTCGGCGAGGTGAAGAGCGAGACCGCTGTGATGAGGATCGTGTTGATGACGCTGCCGACCAATGGGATGAGCGTGATCGGAAAAGCGAGTGCCGCGAGAATGGCGGCGTAGCGCACCCCGCAGGCAGTCAGCAGGATGAAGGTGAACACCGCGTTCATGGCGGCGAGCACCACCATTCCGCCGAGGTACTTGCCCACTGAGTCTGCGATCGTCTCTGAGATGTCGATGAAGCCTGCTCGCTTCGATGCGGGGATCAGGGTGTAGACGCTCGCCTTGATGTTCTCGAGGCTGGCCACGAAGTACAGCGTCAGCACGACCACGAAGATCACGCCGAATGTTCCATTGATGATTCCGTAGCCGACCCGCAGGGCTCCGCCGCCGATCGCTATCCACACGCCCGGGTCGGCCGAGTTGGTCTCGAGCCATCGGATGCCGGGGGTCAGAATTCCGCCGAAGGTCTCGTTCAGCTCGATGAACCAGACCTGGTGTTCGATCTGGTCGAAGCCGGCCGGCAGGTAATCGATCAGTTCGCCTGACTGCTCGATCACGATCGGAACGATGAGCCACGCCATCAGGGCGACCACCAGCAGGAATCCGCAGAGCACGATCAGCACAGCTCCTGCCCGGGAGGCACCTCTCTTCTCGAGCCGTCGCACCGTCGGGTAAAGACCGAGACAGATGAACAGGGCCACGAAGATGAGTGTGAGCGCCGTGCTCAGCGACACGATGGCAGCGCCCACCAGAAGGGCCAGTAGTACGCCTAGGGTCGACACGAAGCCAAAGCTGAACGGTCCCCGGGCGAAGAGCTTCAGATCCGTGATCGCCATCTAGCCTGTCACCTCGAACGACAGTGCGAAGTCGACAAGAAGCCGGGTGCCGAAGCCAGTAGCTCCTTGCGGTCGCCATGAGTCATCCGTCTCGCTCTGCATGGTTCCGGCGATGTCGAGGTGCGCCCAGGGGATGTCGCCGGTGAAGTCCGCGAGAAACAGCGCGGCGGTTGTCGAGCCGGCGTACTTTCCCGCCATGTTCGAGATATCGGCGACATGCGAGTCGAGCTGCTGCCGGTAGCGTCGCTCGAGCGGCAGCTGCCAGATTGACTCGTCCACTCGGGCGGATGCCTCCAGAAGCTGGTCGACGAGCGGCTGGCTCGATCCCAGAACCGCTGCTGTGTGCGTGCCGAGCGCCATCAGCGCGGCGCCCGTCAGCGTGGCGATGTCGACGATCGCGTCAGGGTTCTCCTCCGACGCCAGCACGAGAGCGTCGCTCATCACGAGGCGTCCCTCAGCGTCGGTGTTCTTCACCTCCACGGTCGTGCCGCCACGTATTGTGAGGACATCGCCGAGTTTCATCGCGGAGCCTGACGGCATGTTATCGGTGCACATCAGCCACGCCGTCACCGACGTGGGGCAGTCGAGCGCGGACAGGGTTGTCATCGCGGCGAGCACGGCGCCGGCGCCGGCCATGTCCATCTTCATGGCCAGGTGCATCGGGTCGCTCGGCTTCAATGAAATGCCACCGGAGTCATACATGATGCCCTTGCCGACCAGCGCGAGATGCGGCGCAGGGGTCGCGCCTGCTGGTGCGGTATAGACCAGTTTGATCATGCGGGGCTCTTCGACGCTTCCGGCGTTCACGCCGAGAAGTCCGCCGCAGCCGAGGTCGATGATCTGCTGTTTGTCGAAGACGTCGACCTCCACGCCGTACTCCGCGCCGAGACGTTCGGCGACGATACCGATGTCGGTGGCCGTGAGATGGCTCGGCGGTGTGTTGGCAAGGTCTCGGGCAAGGTTCGTAGCGCGAGCGAGAACTTCGCCGCGATGAACGCCCGCGCGTGCGCCACCGGCGATCTCCTCGTCGACGATGAGGTCGAGCGCAACCAGGGCCACGTGCTCAGAACTCGGTTTGAGCTCGTTGTATCGGTAGCGGGCAAGCAGCACGCCCTCGGTGAGCGCTGATCCGAGCGTCTCGGGGGCGAGGTCGAATGTCGATCCGATGATCAGCCCGACGCGGGCGAATCGATGCGCGGCTCGAGCGAATGTCGCCGCGAGATCGCGTGCATCCGCAGACGACCGCGTGCCCACTCCACCTGATCCCACCAGCACTATGACAGGACCCGACGGGCGTGCGAGGACAAGCGTCTGCCCTTTTTTGCCAAGGAATCCGGATCGCTGAAGGGAGTTCCAGTCGAGGTCGATCGTGTCCGGCACGGAGTCGGTGGGGCTTACGACGAACCCGAGCGCATCCAGGCCTGCTGGGATGCTGGAGCTGACGAGCACTCCCACCGATGCGGCGGCAGCCTGCGAAGGGATGGGATCGAAGGACTCGGGAATGAGCTTGTAGGTTCCGAAACTCATGGTCAGAGGCTCGCAATCGCAGAGGACTTGAGGGCGGTGAACTCGTCGTCGGTGAGCGCACCCGACTGATGAAGCGCGGCTAAACGCTCGAGGCGCGCGATGACATCTTCAGCTCCGGAGGCAACAGCCGGAGGCGCAACAGCAACGGGCACGGGAGCAGGTGGGCCCGCCAGCCTGGCAGCATCTTCAGCCTGCTGCCTCTTGGCCGCCCGTCCGTGGACGGCATTGCTGGTCGCTGCGGCCGTGCCGCTGATGACGGCGGTGCGCGCGGCCGTCTGAACGAGACTTCTGCGGGGACGTCTTCCGAATGCCATGAGGTTCTCCTTGTTTTGGGGGTGAGGCAACTGATGTCTAGAAGGGCCAGAAGATCGGCACTACGAACACGGCGACGCCAAGGAACAGGGCCACGAGTGGGAGACCGAGCTTCCAGTAGTCGTTGAATCGGTAGGCCCCGGGTCAGCACCATCGTGTTCGCCGGGGTCGCGACAGGGGTGAGGAAGGATGCGGCGGCAGCGACGGCAACACCCATCAAAAGCGGCAGCGGCGAAATGCCCGTCTCGCCCGCGACGGCTATGGCGATGGGGGCAACGATCAATGCGGTGGCCATGTTGCTGATGAGTTGGCCCAAGACGACGGTGACAAGCGCCACACCGAAAAGAAGCAGATACGGGCTCGCTGATCCGAGTGCGCGGGCGAGGGCATCCGCGACCAGATCGGCCGCCCCGGAGACCTGGATCGCCGTGGACAGGGGAATCATGCCGCCGACGAGGATGAGTGTGGTCCAGGAGATCGAGCGGTGTGCTTGGCCGACACTGATCACCCGGAAAAGAACCATGGCGCCGGCCGCCGTCAGCGCTGCGATGGCCGTGGGGACAATTCCCGTTGCAAGCAGTACCACCATGGCGGCGAGAATGATGATCGCAGGGATGGCTTTAGGCCCCATCGGCACGGCTTGGCTCCGCACACCCTGAGGCGCGTCGACCACCACGACGTTCGGGTTCTGCGTGTTCTGGTCCAGTGCACTCCACGCGCCGCGCAGCAGCATCACGTCGCCGGGCGCGAGCACGGCGTCGGTGAGGTCCTCTCCTGCGCGCTGGATTCCCACAACCACGAGATCGCCGCTGTCCGTCACCATCCCGGTGAAGACCGACTCGCCCACAAATGTCGAGCGCGGAGGCACCAACACCTCGGTCATGCCGGTCATCCGGTCGAACTTCGAGTCGGCGTAGTCGAGGGAGTACTGGTTCGCGAGCGTCAGCGCGTGCTTCGAGAGGTCACGGGGAGCGACCTTTGCGACTCTCGACGGTAAGAGCTTCGGTCCGAAGAACACGGTGATGAGGATCGTTCCGACGACCAATGGGATGCCGACGAGCCCGAATTCGAAGAAACCGATAGGTGACGCGCCTGCGCCGACGGCGATCTCTGAGACGAGAACATTCACGGGGGTGCCGGTCAAAACAAGCAAAGACCCCGCGTGCGCGCCGAAGGCAAGCGGCATCAGCATCTGAGAGGGCGACTGCCGGGTCTTCAGCGCCATGACGACGACCATGGGGAGCAGCGCAGCAACGGCGCCGTTGACACTGATCAACGCAGTGACGACCGCAACAAGCATCATCACGAGAGTCACAAGGCGGCGTTTGTTGTCTCCGGCCCGAGACACAAGCTGCTGACCCGCCCAGGTTGTCACGCCCGTCGCATCCAATGCCTCGCTGACGACGAAGAGGGCGGCGATGAACACGATCACCGGATCGCCGAATCCGGCCAAGGTCTGCTGGGCGTCGAGGACACCCGTGACGAATAACGCCAGCGCGACACCTATCGCCACAACCCCTACCGGCACCTTGTTCCAGACGAAGAGGGCTACAGAAACGATGAGCACGGCGACCGTGACGATTATGGGATTCACGAGCTGGTCCGGATTCTCGGGTCAGTTTTCGTCGTTCGGTCGGGCATGCGGATCGGTCGGTTCGCCACTGGAGAGTACGGCCGGGATGTCGTCGGGTCGGAAGTTCGGCATCCGGCCCGCCGGCACGATGGCGAGCAGTGCGATGCCGGCGAGTGCCAGAAGTGAGATGTTGAGAGCACGCAGGCGGGCATCCTCGTTGATGGCGGTGGCCTCGGTGATCTGCTCGGGTGTCGCCGTTGTCGCCGCCAACACCTCGTCAAGGCGGTCGTTCGTGACAAAGTTGACGCTGTCCAGCGGAACCTGCACGGTCAGTTCGTCAGGAAGGCCGGGAGAAGCGGCCACCGAGGTCGTGATGATGGTGCTGAGTAGGCCAACGGCGAAGACGCTTGCGACGGCAATGCCGACACTTCCTGAGATGTTGTGCACCAGTCCGCGCCAGGCGCCGACATCTCCGGCCAGCGACTTGGGCGACGCAGACAGGAGGGTGTTGAACACCAGCGCTACGATCGATCCTTGGCCGAGACCGAGGATGATGAGGCCTGCGATCACGAAGAACTGCTCCCACTCGTTTCGGATCGTCAACGCGAGGATAACGAGGCCGAGAGCTACCACGATGAAACCGACCCGGGCGATGTTGCGCGGAGCGAAGCGCGAGTAGAGGCTCGCAACCAGAGTGCTTGAGACGAAGATCGACAGGGTGTACGGGATGATCGCAATCGACGTCTCGAAGCTCGTACGTCCTTGCACGATCTGGATGTAGAGCGGGATCAGGAAGTTGGCAGCCGTTCCGACGAAGAGCATCGCGGCCATGGCGAAGGTGGTCGCCTTCTCGGACCCGGACCTGAGAACGTCCAGGTCGAAGATCTGAGGTTTTCCTTGGGCTTTGCGCGTGCGCAGCCAGACGAAGAACGACTGGCCGCCGATCGCCCCGAGAATGATCAGGACCGGCGCCGGGGATAGGCCGAGCACGCTGAACGGAGCTCCGGGCTCGGCGAGGATCACTCCCCAGGAGGCCAGGCCCGAGAAACCGAAGCTCAGAAGGATGATCGATCCGGCGGCCAGCATCGCACCGACCCAGTCGATCACGACTGCAGGCTGGGCGGGCACCGCTTTCAGTCTGAAGCTGAGCATCAGGTTGATCACGGCCAGAACCACGATGAGAGCGAACGAGTACCGCCATCCGATGGTCGACGCGAACGTACCCGCGATGAGCAGCGCGAGCACTCCGGCGGCCGGGATCGCGGCGGCGAGGAGACCGATCGCCCTCGCCTGCTGCGCCCCCTGGTAGTTCGATGCGATGAAGACCACCAGTGCCGGCGCGATCAACGCGATGACGGCGCCCGATGCCGCCTGTGCCACGAACAACATTACGGGGCTGACGCTGACAGCCACAGCGGCCATCGCCGCCCCGTGGATCACGACGGCGATCTGGAACACGCGCCTGGACCCGTATTTCGCCCCCACCTTGGCACCGAGCAGGATGAACGCGGCCATGGCGAAGGTGCCCGCAGTGATGGCTGTACCCACGCTGGTGGCCGGGGTGTCGAGATCGGCCGTGATGCCCTGCATCGACACGGTCAGCGCGTTGACCGCGAACGAGGCCTGGATCTGCGTGAGCACGACCACGATCAGGGGAAGCCACGACCCCGTGCTCACCGGCCTTGTTTTTGTCGATCCTGTTACGGTCACCATGCGGTCCCCATTCGTCGTTCGCTCGTCGAGACCGACCCTAGAACCGTGTTGGCAACCGCCAGTGGCGTGTGGCGCGACATTCCACACGTGCTGGCGTCGAATCACGCAGAAGTTTCGCGCCAGGGGGTGTGGGGATTCGCGCCACCGTGATGTTCCGAGGATTTCTGCATGGGCATAGTGAGTACGAAAGCGTATTTTCGCGAAGGGGACAGCGTGCCATGACAGTTCGAATTCAGATACAGGCGGCCCTGACCGTGGCCGCCGTTGCTGTCCTGCTATCAGCCTGCGCCACTGTCGGTCCGGCCTCGACGCCCGTGCCGACCTCGACGGTTCAGCCCGGTGCCCTCGTCGGCACCTGGACTGTCGACGAGACTTTCGACTCTCCCGAGCAACCGTACATATCGTTTGTTCAGGACAACACGTGGAGCGCATCCGATGGGTGCAACCGGGTGAGAGGCAGTTGGCAGCTCAATGCCGACGGGTCGCTGATCACGACGGTGGGTCCGATGACGAAGATCGGATGCGACGGTGCACCCTTGCCGACGACCGTCGCCCAGTCGACGTCGGTCTCGGTCGACGGTGACGCCCTCGCGCTGGTCGGCGCGAACGGACCGACCAAACTCGTTCGCGCCAGCGACCCCGCGGTTGGTCCGCGGGGCCGACCGGTCGGCTATTGGGCTGAACGGCGCACCTCTACGTCTCCGTTCTTGTCCCTGGCCGCAGACGGAACCTTCTCCGGCAGTGACGGATGCAATACGCTCGTCGGCTCGTGGACTTACACCGATGATGAGCAGGTCGTCTTCGGTCAGATTGCCTCGACGCTGATGGCGTGCGAAGGGGTGGATACCTGGCTGAACCAGGCGGCGACCGGTCGGGTACAGGCCAATATCATGACCGTGGATTCGGCCGACGGCACCGTCATCGGCCAGCTCGAAGGCTTCTAGACCACCGCCCAGACCCGGGCGGTCCCACCCCATCTAAGAGAGAGCAGTACCCACATGAGCAACCTCTGGGACGTCATCTGGACGTCATTCCTCATCTTCGCATTCGTCGTCAACCTGCTGATTCTGCTGGTGATCGTGCAAGACATTTTTCGTGATCGTGCCTTGAACGGATGGTACAAGGTGCTCTGGATCGTCTTTCTTGTCTGGCTGCCCTACCTCACTGCGTTCGTCTACCTGATCGCGCGCGGACGCGGAATGGGCGAGCGCCAGCAGAAGGCGTTCGAGCGAAACCGCACGGCGGCCAGCGAATACATTCGTGATGCAGCCGGAACCTCTCCAGCCGATGAAATCGAGCATGCCAAGGCCCTCCTCGACTCCGGCACGATCACGACCGATGAGTTCGGCATTCTGAAGGCTAAAGCACTGGCGTAGTCTCCCGCGCGGATCCCTCGCCGTTCATCACCCGCCCGAGACGACCGCCGTCTCCAATTGGGAGGTCGGCGGTCGTCGTTCGACGTACACCGAGCCGAAACTCCGAGGGCAGCACGCGATAGTGCTGTTTGAACGCGGAACGGAATTCAAACGTCGAAGCGAAACCCGAGCGCGCCGAGAGCTCGTTGAGCGTGAGCGACACCGTCCGCGGCGACGACAGGAACAGCGCCGCAGTGGCAGAGCGGGCGCGTGCAATGCTGACGGCCACCGACGAATCACTGTCCTGAAAGGCGCGCTGCAGATGCCTCAGCGACACTCCGAGGTACATTGCGACCGCGAGTGGATTGAGGGTGGGATCGCGGTGCTTTTCGTTGATGACAGCCAGAGCCCGTTCCCTGAGACCGAGACGCAATTCCTCGGCATCCATCGAATAACCGGCCGATTCCAAAAACATGCCGACGATGAGATCCTCGACGGTACGTTCGGCGACCAGAAGGCCGGGCCGGCTCGGACGCCACGAGACGTCGGCGATCGCGGCAGCGAACTCCCGCAGTGGCGGACCAAGCGATGAATTATCCCCGGCCCTGAATTTGTTGTGCGTGAGCCGGATTCCGCGATCGTGCAGTGTCTGCTCTGGCATTCGAATGCTCAGCGACCGGGTGGGGCCCGGAGCGGTGAGGTTGTACGAGCCCCCGTCGGGAACTACGTAGACACCGCCTCTGCCCATCTGCACTGACGCGTGCTCGTCCGGTCCGATCTCGCACCCACCGTTGAGAATGAAGCCGATATGCACCAATCCTGCGCTCTGCTCATCTCGACCCCGCACTCGCAATGCAGATTGTGTGGACTGCATCACCTGCGTGCGGCCAAGGACTCGTTGTTGAGAGTCGAAATGGAAAACCGAACTCACCTGCGTCCAGAAACCGCACGCCAGCAGGTCGACCCGTTCGTCTGACAGCGGCCCGCCAACGGTCTCCTCGATAATGCGACGCATGGCTGTCTTAGAGATCGTTGTCCACATTCACGCGCCCCCCCTGCCGACAAACCGCGCTCCGCAGTGCGGAACTCGAGGTGTTCTTTGCTTTCAGACAAAAGCTACTCGCCGTTGCGTTCAGCGAATCCGACGGGACGTGAAATTGCGGCCTGCATGGCGCAAAACCGCACGGTTTGGGAGCCGTGAGGACGACGCGGTTCACCTGCCGCAGCAAAACGGCACTCCCAGACGGAGCTCCTGAAATAGATGCAACCCCTCGCGCCCTGAACGCGGTCTTTGCATACTGGGTCAGGGCTCACCGCCGGCGGGCCTTCTCGACACAACGGAGGTTTCTCATGGTTGATCTCAGCGGACTCGGAGACAAGGCGAAAGACTTCGCCAACAGCGACAAGGGCGAACAGGCATCGGATGCCGGGCTGGACAAGGCGGGCGATGCAGTCAGCTCCGCCACCGGCGGCAAGTTCGACGACAAGATCGACAGTGCACGTGAGGCCGCCGACAAGAAAGTCGGCGACTAGGAGTCGTCTCGTCAGCAACGGCGACGAAACAAAGGCCGGACCGGGATTTCTCCCGATCCGGCCTTCGTGCGTTCGCGTGGTGTGTTCAGCGACAACCTGGATCGCCTACGCCACCTAACTGTCCGGTCATGAATGCGCCTCCGCGGCGACGAAGCGCGAAACCAGTTCGACGAAGCCTTCACGCTCTTCGATCTGCACCCAGTGACCACAGCGGCCGAACACGTGCAGCTGTGAATCGTCGATGAGCGCGTTGAGCGCGATGGAGTTGGACAGCGGGATGACTCGGTCGTCGCGTCCGTGGAGGATCAGCGTCGGTTGGGTGATGCTCTTCAGGTCTGCTTCTGGAACGTTCATTTCGTCGAGCGCGCGCTGCCGAGGAGCGCGGAACATCTGCGCGTACGCTTCGTGCACGCCAGACCGAGTGGCCGCCGCGAGCCGCAGCTTCGCGAGTTCGTCGGTCGCCCGCGAGGAGTCGAAGGCGAAGATGTCGAGCAGCCGGCGCATGTTCTCGAACGACGGCGTGAAACCCCATACCGCTTCCAGGCCGGGAGTGATCGTCGATGGAACGCCCACGCTCCCCATGACGACCAACCGAGTGACCGCATCGGGTCGGCTGATCGCCACGCGAAGGGCGAGGCCGCCGCCGAAACTGTTACCGACAACTGAAAGCTGCTCCAACCCGAGCGCATCGATGAACCCGTGCAGGTGATCCATCCACGAAGAAATGTCGTACGTCTGCTCAGCGGAGGGTCGGGTGCGGCCGAAACCCAGCAGGTCGGGCGCGATGACTCGAAACCTCGTTGCCAGATCGGGAATCACGCCGCGCCAGTTGGCCCACGCAGACACGCCCGGGCCCGACCCGTGCAGCATCAGCAGCACCGGACCCTCACCGACGTCGTGGTAGTTCGTATCGACACCGCCGACGACGATCGAGCGCCCCACCTCGGGGTCGGTGGTCATGCCGCGGCCTCGCGTTCTCGAGCCAGGAGCAGATCCAGAGCGACGTCGATGATCATGTCCTCCTGGCCTCCGATCAGTTTGCGCCTGCCGACCTCGCGCAGGATCGATCGACTGTCGATGCCGTAGCGTTCTGCCGCTCGTTCAGCGTGCCGCAAGAAACTCGAGTACACGCCCGCGTGCCCCAGCGTGAGGGTCTCGCGGTCGACCACCAGGGGCCGAGTCATCAACGGCCGCACGAGGTCGTCCGCTGCATCCTCCAGCGCGGCGAGATCGGCTGGGTGAGTCCACCCGCTCAGCTGGGCGACCGCCACGAACGGCTCGATGGGTGTGTTCCCCGCGCCCGCACCGAGACCCGCGAGAGAGGCGTCGACCCGCCACGCGCCGTTCTCGACGGCGGCAACCGAGTTGGCGACAGCGAGCGAAAGGTTCTGGTGAGCATGGATTCCGACCTGGGTCTCGGCGGCGAGCTCGCCGCGCAGCGCCCGAACCCGTTCGGCGGTGCCGGCAGTTGTGAGGTGTCCACCAGAATCGGTCACGTAGACACAGTGCGCCCCGTAGCTCTCCATGAGCTGTGCCTGCTTCACCAGGTCGACGGGAGGAAGCATGTGCGACATCATCAAGAAGCCCGAAACGTCGAGTCCCAGCTCGCGCGCCCGCGCGATGTGCTGCTGAGAGACATCGGCCTCCGTGCAGTGTGTTGCGATCCGCACCGAGCGAACGCCGAGCCGTGCCGCCTCCTCCAGGTCGCTGACGGTACCGATGCCGGGAAGCAGGAGAGTGGTCAGCCGGGCCCGAGTGACCACGTCCGCCGCTGCCGCGATCCATTCGCGATCTGTGGCGGCAGCAGCGCCGTAGGTCAACGTGTTTCCGCCGAGCCCGTCGCCGTGCGCCACCTCGATCGCGTCGACACCGCTGGCATCAAGAGCGCCGGCGATCGCCCGGATCTGCTCGACCGAGAAACGATGCCCGACAGCGTGCATGCCGTCCCGCAGGGTGACGTCTTGAAGATAGAAAGAGGTCACGATGACACCGCCACGCGCTCGGCGACGCGCTCGGCCACGCGCTCGGCGACGCGCATGGCCGCCGAGGTCATGATGTCGAGATTGCCCGCGTAGGCCGGGAGGTATTGCGCCGCCCCCTGTACCTGCAGAAACACCGACACCTGCATCAGCTCGTCGTCGTCATCAGACCCGGCGACCGTGTGAATCGCCCCAGCGTCGAGCGGGCTGAACTGCACCTCTTGTTTCAGTGCGTAACCGGGCACGTATTGAGAGACCAGCGCGACCTGGCGGCTCACCGCGTCGGAGATCTCCTGCCGGCTGGCGTCGGCTGTGACGATCAGATGGACCGTGTCGCGCATGATCATCGGGGGCTCTGCGGGATTGAGAATGATGATCGCCTTCCCGTGCTGGGCTCCACCCACACTCCGCAGCGCCTCTGCGGTCGTCTCGGTGAATTCGTCTATGTTCTGCCGAGTCCCGATACCGGCCGACTTGGATGCGATGGTCGCCACAATCTCCGCGTACCGAACAGGAGTGACCGACGACACGGCCGCGACGATCGGAATAGTCGCTTGCCCGCCGCACGTCACCATGTTGAGGTCGGGGGCATCCAGGTTCTCGTCGAGGTTGACCACGGGCACCACGAACGGTCCGAGCGCTGCCGGGGTGAGATCGATCAGCTGCTTGCCGTACGGGGCCAGCGCCTCGGCGTTCACGACATGCGCCGCCGCTGACGTCGCGTCGAAGACGATCTTGATGTCCGCGAAGTCGGCTGCGTCGATCAGGCCGGCGACGCCCCTGTCGCTGACCGGGATCCCGATCCGACGGGCTCGCGCGAGCCCGTCGGATCGGGGATCGATTCCCACGAGCAGAGCCAGCTCGAGCGCGGGTGACATGCGCGTGATCTTGAACATCAGGTCAGTACCGATGTTGCCCGATCCGATGATCGCGACTTTGGTGGGTGTCATGGATTTCTCTCTCTACTCACTGGTCGGTTTCAGGCTGGCTCGAAGGTGTCGTAGCTCTCACGCAGAGGCGTCACCATCCCGACTTGGTCGGGCAGTGCCGGTGTTCCGTAAAGCAGGAACTCCGGCGGCATCGTGGTTCCGCCGATGGCGAGACCCGCACCGGTCGCGAACTCCTCGAGATCCCAGACACGGGTCTCCCAGTCCGGCTCGAACTGCAGGACTCCGGAATTACCGAACAGCTCGATTCGGTTGCCCCCAGGTTCGAAGACATAGAGAAAGGCTCCTTGGGTGACGCCGTGAACGTCGGGGCCCGCCTCTATGCGGATGTCGTATTCGCGGCAGATCTCGGCGAAGTCCATGTTGTGCTGTGGTACTCCGTACCAGAACGCCAGGTGGTGCAACCGGGCCTTCGCGCCCGACTGGTCCTTCATGATCGCCAGTTCGTGACCGAGCGCGTTGACGCTCATCCAGGCGCCGATCTCGGTACTGCCGTCGACGACCAGTTCGCGCGTCTCGAAACCGAGGGTCTGCTCGAGCAGCACCTTCTGCTCGGTGACGTCGGAGGCCATGATGTTGACGTGGTCCAGCCGGCGCGGAGGCAGACCCTGCAGCGGGCGCTTGGACGCGCGAGTCAGGATCTTCGAGCGAGACTCGTCGTTGGCCCTGTACTTCTCGACATCCCAGACGAGCTCCATCGGATGTCCGTCCGGAGAGGTGAACGCGAAGGTCTCGCCGACGCCGATGTCGCCCTTGGTGAGGCCAGCGCCGAGGCCCGACTTGTCCAGCGCCGCCGCTCGTCTGTCGAACGCGTCACGCGACGTGGTGCGCCACCCCAGCTTGCCGAGGCCAGCCTGATCGGACGCGGTCAGCTTGAGGCTGTGATGATAGGGATCCTCGTAGCAGCGCAGGTAAACCGAGTCCCCCTCGCGCGCGGTCTCGTACATGCCGAGCAGGGTCTTGAAGAACCATAGCGAGCCGGGCATGTTCTGAGTGAAGAGCTCTGAGTGCGCGAGGTGCGCGATCTCGTAGCGGGGACGGGTTTCTGACATGGTGGGTACTCACTTTCTCCGGTCGTCTGTGACCGGCGATCTCATTGGAAGGTGATGCTCACCGCGCCGATGCCGGAGAACTCGGCGCGGACGGTTTCTCCTACTGCCACGGGGATGGCAGCGGTGATGGAGCCGGGGAGAATGACGTCGCCGGCGGTCAGGCCGACGCCTCGCTCGCCGAGTGTGTTGGCGAGCCAGACCAATGCGTTGATCGACGAGCCGAGCACGGCGTCGCCCCTGCCGGACTGTACGACGTCATCGTCGCGCGACATCGTGCAGTCGACGTTCGACAGGTCGAACTCGGGCGTGAACTCAACCCCCGACCCGAGAACGAAGCCGCCGTACGAGGCGTTGTCGGCGACGGTGTCGACCAGCTCGATCTTCCAGTCCGCGATGCGCGAGTCGATGATCTCCAGCGCTGCGAAGACATGGCCGACGGCGGCGGCGGCGTCAGAGACGGCCACGTTCACACCTCGGAGGTCTGATTTTAAAACGAAGGCGATCTCGGGCTCGACCCGCGGACTGATGAACTTCGCACGGGGAGCGGAGCCGCCGTCTTCGTACCGGGTGTCTCCGAGAAGCACGCCGAAGTCGGGCTGGTCGACGCCCAGCTGACTTCGCATCGCGGCCGAGGTCAGGCCGACTTTGCGACCGACGACCACGCGGCCCTCGCTCCGCCATTCCGCGACCTGGTGTTCCTGCACGAGGTACGCGTCGTCGAGGTCGAAGTCGGGGAAGGTCTCGTGAAGAGGTGGGATCGGACTCCCGGTGCGGTACGCACCTGCAAGCAGGTATGCCGCGGAGGTGTGTTCACCGGTAGCCATGTCGGCCTCTCTGCCTCAGGTCATTCCCCTCGAAATCGGGGGCATTGCCATCATGAACCCCGCCGATGGATGCGCGCCGAAACCGTTCCGGTCAGCGGAACGCCGATTTCGTCACAGCCGCAGGCCGGGCCTGCGGGCGATTTGCCGCGACAAGCCCTGCGCCGCGGTCTGCACCGCGAATCCGACGCGGCGCACGTCGAAGTCTCGGCTCCATCCGGCTGCGGACAGGGCCACCACGGGGTGACCGTCCGC
This sequence comes from Agreia sp., assembly GCF_964263775.1. NCBI lineage: Bacteria > Bacillati > Actinomycetota > Actinomycetes > Micrococcales > Microbacteriaceae > Agreia > Agreia sp. The sequence continues at coordinate 14,331 of NZ_CAXVWM010000010.1, forward strand.
CGACCGCACGGCGGTCGCCGCACACGCGACCCCCGGTCCGCTCTCTTCGCGCTCGTAGGCGACGCCGGCGTTGCGGATCCGCGACAACTCGCGCTTGAAGCGCTCCGGGTCGGTGATCGTGTTCGGTCCGCGCGCGACCAGACCTCCGCTGAGGACCGTCTCGATCACGTCCGGCGACGACCAGGCAACCAGTGCTTTGCCGACGCCCGTCGCGTGAGCGGGCATCCGGCCGCCTACCCTGCTCGGCAGGGGTGGCGTATCGCGTGCTGGCAGGATCTCGATGTAGACCACCTCGGTGCCCTCGAGGACGGCGAGGTGCACTGTCAGGTTCACCGCGTTCCGCAGGTCGGACATGCTCGCCAGCGCGAGCTTGCGCAGATCGCGTGGCCGGGTAGCAGATTCGCCGAGCTCGAACAGTCGCAAACCCAGCCGTACGCCCGTTCCCGCCCGCTCGAGGAATTGGTGCTCGACGAGGCCGGTGATGATGCGAGACACCGTCGACTTCGGCAGACCCGTCCTCCGTGCCAGTTCGGAGATCCCCAGATCGTCGTCGCGGGGTTGGAAGGCGTTCAGAATCGCCGCGATCCGACCCACCATCGAGGTATCGTCGTTCCGCTCACTGGCGCGCATCCTTGGATGCTCCTCCCGACGGGCGAAATATTCAACCTCGACACTCGGCGAATGACCACGACCCGCTGGCCTCCCGGCAACAGAAAAAGGCCGGACCGGGATTTCTCCCGATCCGGCCTTCGTGCGTTCGCGTGCGCGAGGGGGGACTTGAACCCCCACGCCCTTTCGAGCACTGGCACCTGAAGCCAGCGCGTCTGCCAATTCCGCCACTCGCGCGAACTTAGAGAGATTAGCACGACGCAGGCGGCGTGGGTGAATTCGGGGCGGTCATCGAGCCGCGCTTATAAGAGGTACGCGCGGGCATCCACCGACACGTGAACGGGGGCGCAGAAGGCGCGCTGGGTGGATTTTCACGCAACACAAGTAACATCTACCTGAGCCTCGCCGCCCGGGCCGCGGCGTGTGCGCAACATTTGGGAGACACGTGGGACTGCTGGACAACTTCGAGAAGGGTCTCGAGCGCGCCGTCAACGGCGCCTTCGCCAAGACCTTCCGCTCGGGGCTGGCACCGGTCGAGATCACCTCTGCCCTGCGTCGCGAGCTCGACACCAAGGCCGCCGTCATCTCGCGCGACCGCATCCTCGTGCCCAACACTTTCCGGGTCATCCTCGGCCCCGGTGACTACCAGCGCATGCAGGCCATCGGCCCGACACTCAGCGACGACCTCATCCAGTTCATCCAGACGCACGCGAAGCAGCAGGGCTACCAGTTCGCCGGCGGCATCTCCATGGAGCTCGTGCAGAACGCCCGACTCACCGACGGTCTCGTGCAGATCGAATCGGCCAACGCGGCGGGCGAGGTCACCTGGACCCCGGTGCTCGACGTGGCCGGCAAGCGCTACCCCATCACCTCGTCGCGCACCGTCATCGGTCGCGGGTCGGATGCCGACATCACCATCGACGACCCCGGCACCTCCCGCAAACACGTCGAGATATTGTGGGACGGCACGCGCGCTCAGGTCAAAGACCTCGGCTCGACGAACGGATCGCAGCTCAACGGCGCGCCCGTCACGAAGGCCCCGCTCGAACCCGAGTCGGTCATCCAGATCGGCCGCACACGCATCGTGTTCCGCGTTCTCGCGCAGTCGGCCACCGTCGACCAGTACTCCGATCTGCGAACGCAGCGGCAGACCCGCGCCGCAGAGCCCCCGCGCGCCGAGCGCCCGCTGCCGCCGCGTCCCGACCGCCCCCGCCACGATCCGGGCGGGTTCTGGAGGGACAACAGTTGAGTGAACTCACCCTCCTGATCCTGCAGTTCGCCTTTCTCGCCCTGCTCTGGATCTTCGTCTTCGTCGTGGTCTACGCCATGCGCAGCGACCTCTTCGGTCGGCGCGTCAAGAAGCTTCCGGATGCGCAGGCCGCGAGCGCCGGCAGCTTCCCGGGTGCGGCCCCGGCCGCCGCCGTCAGCACCAACACCCCTCCCCGCCAGCAGGCCCCGGTTCCCCAGTCGAAGGTTCCCGTCTTCACCCCCCTCGAAGGCTCCTCCGCCGGAACCCACCCCCGCGCCACGACCGGCAACGCCGCCCGCCTCGTGATCACCACCGGCACGAAGAGCGGCACCGAGATCCCCCTCGGCACACTGCCCCTCACGATCGGACGCTCGACAGACTCGAGCGTCGTCATCCGCGACGACTACACCTCCACCCACCACGCCAGGCTCATGGTCTGGAACGAGGAGTGGATGCTGCAGGACCTCGA
>NZ_CAXVWM010000011.1:0-16324 GCF_964263775.1 Agreia sp.
CAGGGTGTTGCTCGCCGCGGACAGCTGCGTGAGGTCCGTCCCGACGACGGTGACCGAGGGGCTGCGCCACAGGCGCTGCGCGAGGGGTCCGTGGCCCAGGAGGGCCACCCCCTCGAGCACGCCGGCTCCGGCGCGCAGCGAGTCCTCGTCGACCTCGACGTCCGGGACGTCCCCCACGTGCAGGCCGGGGACCGCGAGCGACCCGTCCTCCGCGCGCAGCCGGTCCAGCAGGCGGACCAGCGCGGTCGCGGCGTCGGGCACCGGGCCGCCGTTGAGGCCCGAGTGCACCGCGTGGTCGAGGGTCGAGACGGTGACCTCCGCGTCCACGAGGCCGCGCAGCGAGGTCGTGAGCGATGGTCGGTCCACGGAGAGGTTGTCGGAGTCGGCGACGACGATGACGTCGGAGAAGAGGCGGTCGCGGTGCATGTCGAGGAAAGACGAGAACGAGCGCGAGCCGAACTCCTCCTCTCCCTCGATGAAAACGACGAGTCCCAGGTCGAACTCGTTCTGCGTCGCCTCGACGAGGGCGCGAACCGCCGCGATGTGCGACACGACGCCGGCCTTGTCGTCGGATGCCCCACGCCCGTACAGGCGATCGCCGCGGATGGTGGGTTCATAGGGCGCGGACTGCCAGTCGGCATCGTCGCCGGGAGGCTGCACATCGTGGTGCGCGTAGAGAAGCACTGTCGGGCGGCCGTTCTTCGCGGGCCGCGACGCGAGCACAGCGGGCTGTCCGAGTGAGCCCTCCGGAGTCTCGGCCTGCGACACGATGACGGAGTCGAATGCGCCCGTCTGTTCGAGCAGAGAGGCGACCTTCTCTGCGCTCTGGGCGACGAACGCGCCATCGAACGCATCCCATGACACAGAGGGGATGCGCACGAGGTCGGTCAGGTCCGAAATGGATGCGGGCAGGTTCTGCTGCACGATGCCGCGCACCGCCCGCTGCAGCTCGCTGTCGTTCGACGATGTCGTGCCCATGTTCTGTGTCATAGAGGTAAACTTTATACTTCTGCACTTTTCGGCAAGGACGTACATCGTGGCCAAAGACAAAGCCCCCGCTCTCGACGCACCGCGCGATGCGAACTTCGACGACGCCCCATTCAGCGGCAAGGGCCACGCAACTCCGACTCGTAAAGAGCGCGAGGCCGCCAACAAGCGGCCCCTCGTCGCCGGCGACAACAAAGACGCGCGCAAGGCGTCTCGCGCGAAGCTTCAGGAATCCCGCGACAAGGCGCGCATCGGCATGGCGAACGGGGAGGAGAAGTTCCTCCCCATCCGCGACAAGGGTGCGCAGCGTCGGTACATTCGCGACTACGTCGACGCTCGGTTCAGTCTGGGCGAGGTCATGATCCCGGTGATGTTCGCCGTCATCCTGGCGACTCTCGTTCCCAATCCCACGGTGCAGACCGCCCTGATGCTCGCGCTCTACGCGTTCGTCATCCTGGTCGTGGCCGACAGCCTCCTTCTGGGCTGGCTCGTCACCCGCAAGCTCAAGGCGAAATTCGGCGAGGGCAAAGTCGAGAAGGGCGTGCGCTGGTACGCGGCGATGCGCGCCCTGCAGCTGCGCCCCCTACGACTGCCCAAGCCGCAGGTCAAGCGCGGCGACTACCCCGCCTGATCAATCACCACGCCGCTTCTGCCGACGCCGCTTTCGCTATGAAGTTCATCACCACGATCGTGCTCGAGGGCAATAACACGGGCATCGAAGTGCCCGAGCATGTGATGTCGGCCCTGGGAACCGCGAAAAGAATTCCTGTCGTCGTCACTCTGGGTGGCCACACCTATCGCAGCAGCGTCGCGCCCTACAGGGGCCGTCTGATGATCTCCCTCAGCGCCGCCAATCGCCAGGCGGCAGGAGTCGCCGGTGGCGACGAGGTCGAGGTCGAACTGCAGCCCGACACGACTGCTCGCACCGTCACGGTTCCCGACGATCTCGCAGAGGCGCTCCGCGAAGAAGGCGACGCGAAAGCGCGCTTCGAATCGCTCTCGTACAGCAACCAGAACCGCATCGTGCTCTCGGTCGAGTCGGCCAAGACCGACGCGACCCGGGCCCGCAGAATCGACGCCGCCCTCAGCGAACTGCGCTGATTCACGCGTGCCCGCGGATCGGCGCTAATTCTTATCGGCCGCGATCAGTCGGTCGAGGCCGCGGTTCACGCGGCGAGCCCACAGCGGCCCGACATACAGAAAAGCCGTGTAGCCCTGCACGAGGGTCGCTCCCGCTCGCAGACGTTCAGCAACATCCTGCGCCGTCTCGACCCCGCCGACGGAGATAACGCAGAGCTCGGCCGGCACGACCGACCGGATGACGCGCAAAACCTCGAGGGACCTCGCCGCGAGCGGGGTCCCGGACAGTCCTCCGGCGCCGGCCGCCTCGATGGTCTTCTCGTCGGTGCGGAGGCCCGTACGCGACAGCGTCGTGTTCGTGGCGATGATGCCGTCGAGGCTCAGCTCGACGACGAGCCGGGCCACTCGTTTTACCTCGTCGTCGGTCAGGTCGGGCGCGATCTTGACGAGAAGCGGAGTACTGCCGGCCTCGGTCTTGACAGCCTTCAACAGCGGCTCCAGCCTCTCGATCTCCTGCAGTCCACGAAGGCCCGGCGTGTTCGGAGAGCTGACGTTGACCACGAGGTAGTCGGCCACGGGCGCGAGCGCCCGCGTGCTCGCGATGTAGTCGCCGATCGCATCGTCGACCGCGACGACGCGGCTTTTTCCGATGTTGACGCCGATCACGGGCCGGCCGGGGTGCGCCGTGGCCCGCGCCACCCGGAGCGACGCCTGGGCCGCTCCCCCGTTGTTGAACCCCATGCGATTCACCACCGCCCTGTCGGGGATGAGGCGGAACAGGCGGGGCCTGTCGTTGCCGGGCTGAGAGAGCGCCGTGATGGTGCCCACCTCGACGTGCCCGAAGCCGAGGGCGCCGAGGCCCCGGATGCCGCGGGCATCCTTGTCGAAACCGGCGGCGAGACCGAACGGGGTCGCGAACTCGAGCCCCAGCGTGTGCACGGCGTGCGATGACCGCGGATACGTGAATCGTTGTAGCAGGCGAGCGATTCCGAGGCGCGGGATGAGACGTATCACCGTGAAGGCGAGGTGATGGGCCCGTTCCGGGTCTATGCGGGTCAACACGAGGGAGAAGAGAAGGGCGTACATCACTCGACCGGTGCCGGGCTGTCGTCGATCGAGCGCGACGCCGCGTGCTCGACCCGCAGAAGCGTGATCGCCTCCTCGAAGTCCTCGAGCGAATCGAACCCCTGATAGACACTGGCGAACCTGAGGTATGCCACCTCGTCGAGTTCGCGAAGAGGCTGCAGGATGGCGAGACCGATGTCGTTCGCCTCGATCTGCGCGGCTCCGCTGAGCCTGACGGTCTCTTCGACTCGCTGGGCCAGGATCGCCAGGTCGGAGTCGGTGACGGGTCGACCCTGGCATGCTTTGCGCACGCCGCTCACGATCTTGTCTCGGCTGAACGGCACGACGACACCGCTGCGCTTGATGACGTTGAGACTCGCGGTCTCGGTCGTGCTGAAGCGTCGACCGCACTCGGGGCACTGGCGTCGGCGCCGGATCGCAAGGCCGTCATCGGTCGTTCGGGAATCGACGACGCGAGAATCCGGGTAGCGGCAGTACGGGCAGAACATGTCTCACGTGGCCTAACGGTCGGAGGAATTGAAACGGGCGGCCACGGCCTCGGCATGGGCCGGAAGGTTCTCGGATTCGGCGAGCGCATGGATGCGGCCGCTCACCTCGCTGAGGGCGGCGCTGTCATAGCGGATGATCTGCTGGGGCCGCAGGAAGGTGTAGGCACCGAGGCCGGATGAGAACCGCGACTGCCCCCCGGTGGGAAGCACATGATTGGAGCCGGCAAGGTAGTCGCCGAGGCTGACCGGAGAGTAGGAGCCCATGAAGATCGCTCCGGCGCTGTGAATCAAGGGAAGGAGCGCGTCGGGATCGCTCGTCTGGATCTCGAGGTGCTCGGGGCTATAGGCGTTGCTGAAGTCGGCCGCCGCAACGAGGTCGTCGACGAGCACGATCGCCGATTGGACACCTCCGAGAGCGACCGCGACCCTTTGGGCGTGGCGCGTCGAGCGTGCCGCATCGTCGAGGAGGGAGCGCACCGAGTCGGCGAGTTCGGGCGAATCGGTCACCAGCACGGCCGCGGCGAGTTCGTCGTGTTCGGCCTGACTCACCAGATCGGCGACGACGAACGCCGCGGTGGCGCTCGCGTCGGCGATGACCAGGATCTCGGTGGGGCCTGCCTCCGAGTCGATGCCGGTTCGTCCGCGCACGATGCGTTTTGCCGCAGCGACGTAGACGTTGCCGGGCCCGGTGATGACCTGCACGGGGTCGAGGCCGAGCGACGGGATGCCGTGGGCGAGCGCACCGATCGCCCCGGCGCCCCCCATGGCGTAGACCTCGCGGATACCCAGCAGGCCCGCGGCCCCGAGGATCGTCGGGTGCACAGATCCGTCGAATTCCCGCTGCGGGGGTGAGACCAGGGCGATCGATGCGACCCCGGCCACCTGTGCCGGCACCACGTTCATGACAACGCTCGACGGATAGACGGCCTTGCCGCCGGGCACGTAGAGTCCGACCCTGTCGACCGGCTGCCACCGCTGCTCGACGACAGCCCCCGTGGCCAGTGTGGTTGTCGTCGACGCGGGCACCTGCGCCCGCGTGGCCTGGCGCACCCGGTCGATCGCCGATTCGAGAGCCGAGCGCACCTCGGGATCGAGCCGTGACACCGCGTCGTCGATCTCGCTCTGCGCGACGCGGATCGACCGGGGCGAAACGCCGTCGAATCGTCGCGCCTGGTCGAGGATCGCCTGCTCTCCTCGATCGACGACCTCGTCTATCAACTGCTGGGCGGCGACCTGGGCTACCGACACGTCGATGAGCGAACGAGGCACCAGGTCGATGAGTTCTGAAGGGCTAGGCTTGTGACCCCGAAGGTCGATCGTCTGAATCATGGCCTGTTCATTGTATTGGCCGTTCTCCGGTTGCCGCCGCCGCAGGGAATAGCTCACACTCTGCGTCGCGTTGGAGGACTGTGTGACCGATACGACTCAGCCTGAAGCTCCCGAGGGCACGCAGAGCCAACCGCAGACCCCCGACGATCTTCTGGCCTTCAAACAGGCGTTCCGGCGTCATGCCGCCGGGGTCGCCGTGGTCACCGCTCTTTCGCCCGAAGGCGACCCCGTCGGCTTCACGGCCACCTCGCTGTCGTCCCTCTCCGCCGTGCCGCCGATGGCGACCTTCAACATGGCCCGATCGGCCAGCGCCTGGCGGGCGATCGCCGAGACCGAATTCGTGGCGATCCACATGCTCGGATCGCGTAACAGACCTGTCGCCGAGATCATGTCGGGCGACCACGCGCTGCGTTTCGAGGGTGACCACTGGCGCACTGGGCCGCACGGCCTTCCGGTGCTCACCGACGTCACCGCATGGATGGTGGGTCGCATCATCGGACGCATGCCCCTGCACAACAACGCGGTCGTGGCGGTTCAGATCGTCGAGGGCGGCCTCGGCGACGACGACGAGGCACTGCTGTACCACGAGCGCGCATACAGGCTGCTCGGCGACCACGCCTAGGCGTCAGGCCAGGCAGTTGGGCCCGAGCAGCGACTTCAACTCCCCGTAGAGATCGGCGGAGACGCGCACGGGGTAGGGAATCTCGAAGACGCGCGCCGTCTGGCCCTTGACGAGCTTCAGTCGCACCTCGGTGTCGCCCGAGTGGCGAATCAGCACGTCGTTCAGTGCCTGCACCGTGTCAGTGGTGGCCCTGGCCTCGGTCAGCGAGATCTCGACAGGACCGGAGCCGCCGGCCTGGCCGAGGTCGGGTGAGAACAGGCTGAAGGCATGCAGATTCAGTCCGTCGTCGCGCATGCTCACCCGGCCGCGAACAACGACGATCGCGTCATTCGTCAGGGCCGGCGCGAACTCCTGGTACGACTTGCCCATGAACATCGCCGTGACCTCGCCGCCGAAGTCCTCGATCTGGATCATGCCGTACTGGTTGCCGCTGTTGCGCGCCGTGCGGTGCTGCACGTTGGTGATGAGGCCCGCGACCGTCACCTGGTCTCCGTCTTGAGTGTTCTCGTTGGCGAGCAGGTCGGTGATCGATGTCGATGCGTGCTTCGCGAGAGGAATCTCCAGGCCCGCCAGGGGGTGATCCGACACGTAGAGGCCGAGCATCTCGCGTTCGAAGGCGAGCTTGTCGCGCTTCGTCCACTCCGGTCGCTCCGGCACCTGGCTCTCGGCGTGCGGCTCGTCCCAGAGGCTGTCGAAGTCGAATCCGACCTGCCCGTTCGCCTCGGCCCTCTTGTCGCTGACGGCGCTCTCGACCGCATCCTCGTGGATCTCCATGAGAGCGCGGCGCGACGATCCGAGCGAGTCGAACGCGCCCGCTTTGATCAGCGACTCGATCGCCCGCTTGTTCGTCACGGGGAGGGGCACTTTGCGCAGAAAATCGTGGAACGACTCGAAACGGCTTTTCTGCTCGCGGGCGCCTGTGATTCCGTCGACGACGTTGAAGCCGACGTTGCGCACAGCGCCGAGACCGAAACGGATGTCCTCACCTACGGCCGCGAAGAATCCGATCGATTCGTTGACATCGGGTGGAAGCACCTTGATGTTCATGCGGCGACACTCATTCAGGTAGATCGCCATCTTGTCTTTCGAGTCGCCGACGCTCGTCAGCAGCGCCGCCATGTATTCGGCCGGATAGTGCGCCTTGAGGTAGGCGGTCCAGTAGGAGACAACGCCGTAGGCCGCGGAATGCGCCTTGTTGAAGGCGTAGTCGGAGAACGGCAGCAGTATGTCCCAGAGGGTCTGCACGGCGGCCATCGAGTATCCGTTGGCCTTCATGCCCGCCGAGAAGCCCTCGAACTGCTTGTCGAGCTCTGACTTCTTCTTCTTGCCCATGGCACGGCGCAGCAGGTCGGCCTGGGCGAGCGTGAACCCCGCCAGCTTCTGCGCGATCGACATGACCTGCTCCTGATAGACGATCAGGCCGTAGGTCGTTCCGAGCACTTCGAACAGGGGCTCCTCGAGCTCGGCGTGAATGGGCGTGATCGGCTGCAGGGCGTTCTTGCGAAGCGCGTAGTTGGTGTGGGAGTCGGCTCCCATGGGCCCGGGTCTATACAGCGCGAGCACGGCCGAGATGTCTTCGAAGTTGTCGGGCTTCATGAGCCTGAGGAGCGACCGCATGGCGCCGCCGTCGAGCTGGAACACACCGAGCGTGTCTCCCCTGGCCAGCAGTTCGTACGACGGAACGTCGTCGAGCTCGAGGTCTTCGAGCACGGGCCTGTGACCGCGGTTCGACTGGATGTTGTCGAGGGCGTCGTCGATGATGGTGAGGTTTCGGAGCCCCAGGAAATCCATCTTGATGAGACCGAGCGCCTCGGCGGCCGGATAGTCGAACTGGGTGACGATCTGCCCGTCCTGCTCCCGCTTCATGATCGGGATGATGTCGATGAGCGGCTCGCTCGACATGATGACGCCGGCAGCGTGGACACCCCACTGCCTCTTGAGGTTCTCGATGCCGACGGCGGTGTCGAAGACCGTTCGAGCCTCAGGATCGCCTTCGATCACGGCGCGGATGTCGGAGGCCTCTTTGTAGCGAGGGTGCTGGGAATCGAAGATGCCTGAGAGCGGGATGTCTTTTCCCATGATGGGTGGGGGCATCGCCTTGGTGAGCTTGTCGCCCATTCCGAATGGAAAGCCGAGCACGCGCGAGGAGTCCTTCAAGGCCTGCTTGGCCTTGATGGTGCCGTAGGTCACGATCTGGGCCACGCGTTCGTCGCCGTACTTGTCGGTGACGTATTTGATGACCTCGCCTCGACGGCGGTCGTCGAAGTCGACATCGAAGTCGGGCATGGAGACACGATCGGGGTTGAGGAACCGCTCGAAGATCAGCCCGTGCCTGATGGGATCGAGATCGGTGATGTTCATGGCGTAGGCCACCATCGACCCGGCTCCGGATCCGCGGCCCGGACCAACTCGGATGCCGTTCTTCTTCGACCAGTTGATGAAGTCGGCCACGACGAGGAAGTATCCGGGAAAGCCCATCTGCAGGATGACGCCCGTCTCGTACTCGGCGCGTGCCCGCACGTCGTCGGGGATACCGGCGGGATAACGGGCGATGAGGCCCGCCTCGACCTCGGTGATCAACCAGCTGTCTTCTGTCTGCCCTTCGGGCACCGGGAATCGAGGCATGTAGTTGGCGGACGTGTTGAAGACGGTCTCGCAGCGTTCGGCGATGAGCAGGGTGTTGTCGCACGCTTCAGGGTGATCGCGGAAGAGGTGGCGCATCTCGGCCGCCGATTTGAGGTAGAACTCGTCGGCGTCGAACTTGAATCGATTCGGGTCGGACAGGGTCGAACCCGACTGCACGCAGAGCAGCGCAGCGTGGCTGGTGGCGTCGTGTGCGTGCGTGTAGTGCAAGTCGTTGGTTGCGACCAGCGGCAGGCCGAGCTCTTTCGCGAGTCGAAGCAGATCGGGCATGATCTGTCTTTCGATGCCCAGTCCATGATCCATGATCTCGGCGAAGTAGTTCTCTGCACCGAAGATGTCGCGGTAGTCGCTCGCCGCCTTGCGCGCCTCGTCGTACTGCCCGAGTCGCAGCCGCGTCTGGATCTCGCCGCTCGGGCATCCGGTCGTGGCGATGAGCCCGGTCGAGTACATGCTCAACAGTTCGCGGTCCATCCGCGGCTTGAAGTAGTAGCCCTCGATCGACGCGCGCGACGAGAGCCGGAACAGGTTGTGCATGCCCTCGGTGGTTTCGGACAACAGGGTCATGTGCGTGTACGCACCCGAGCCGGAGACGTCGTCGCGACCGGAGTTCGGCCCACCCCATTTGACGCGCGTCTTGTCGCCGCGGGCCGTCCCCGGCGTGATGTACGCCTCGGTTCCGATGATCGGCTTGATTCCCGCCTCGGTCGCAGTCTTCCAGAAGTCGAAGGCCCCGAACACGTTTCCGTGGTCGGTCACGGCGACGGCCGGCATGCCCTGTTCGACGGCCGCCTCGATCAGCGGTTTCACCCGCGCGGCACCGTCGAGCATCGAGTACTCGCTGTGCACGTGAAGGTGAACGAATGAATCGTGGGAAGGCACAGATAACTCCGACTGAAGCTGGGGTGAGGTCTCAAGTTTATGTCGGCTCCCCCGACACGAGACGTCAGTCGCCGCGAAGAATCTCGAGCGCGTTCAGAAGATCGAGCGGATACGTCGACTCGAACGAGACGTAGTCGCGGGTTCTCGGATGCACGAAGCCGAGACGCTTCGCGTGCAGCCACTGACGCGTCAGACCGAGACGGTCGGAGATCGTGGGATCCGCTCCATACATCGCGTCGCCGACGCACGGATGCCTCTGTGCGGCCATGTGCACGCGAATCTGATGGGTGCGGCCCGTCTCGAGATGAACCTCGAGCAGTGACGCCGACGGGAACGCCTCGAGGGTTTCGTAGTGTGTCACGCTCGGCTTGCCGGCCGCGGTCACCGCGAACTTCCAATCGGAGCGCGGGTGGCGTCCGATCGGCGCGTCGATCGTGCCGGCCAGCGGATCGGGGTGCCCCTGCACAACCGCGTGATAGATCTTGTCGACCTCCCTGTCGTGGAAGGCCTTCTTGAGCCAGGTGTAGGCATCTTCGCTCTTCGCGACGACCATCAACCCACTGGTGCCGGCGTCGAGCCGGTGCACGATTCCTGCCCTTTCGGACGCGCCGCTCGTGGAGATGCGGAAGCCCGCGCCCGCCAGTGCGCCGAGAACGGTCGCGCCGGTCCAGCCGACAGACGGGTGGGCGGCGACACCCACGGGCTTGTCGATCACCACGATGTCGTCGTCGTCGTAGACGATGCCGAGGTCGGGAACGTCGATCGGAACGATCCTGGCCTCGGTCTTGGGGCTCCACGTGACCTCGAGCCAGGAATCAGACTTCAGCCTGTCGGACTTCGAGACCACGACGCCGTCGACGCTCACTCCGCCGGCATCGAGGATCTCAGCGGCGAAAGTGCGCGAGAATCCGAGCATCTTCGCCAGCGCGGCGTCGACGCGTGTGCCGTCGAGGCCGTCGGGAACAGGAAAAGATCGACTCTCGGCCATCAGGAGTTCTCGGCTTGGGAAGCCGACGAGGACTCCTCGAGCTCGCGGGACTCGTCGCCCGGGCTTGCCGGACGCGAGCCGTCGAGGCCGATGCCGCGCACGGTCAGAATGAGGAAGAGACCCATGCTGACGACGATCGCCGAGTCGGCGATGTTGAAGATGGCCGGCAGCAGTGGGATGCGGAGGAAGTCGACCACGTGGCCGATTCCGAAGCCCGGCTCGCGAAACAGACGATCCGTGAGGTTGCCCAGCACGCCGCCGAGCAGCAGCCCGAAGACGACGGCCCAGCCGAGCGATCGGATGCGCCGCGCGAACCAGACGATGAAGAGGGTGACCGCAGACGCGAGAATCGAGAAGATCCACGTGTAGGCGTTGCCTATGGAGAAAGCGGCACCCGGATTCTTGACGAACTGGAACTGGAGGAGGTCGCCCAGCACGGGGACGACCTCATCCGGTTTCAGCGTGGTGACGACGAGGTATTTCGAACCTTGATCGAGGATTAACGCGGCGAGAGCAACGAGAACCAGGACGACCAGGACCCTGGGACTGGCCTTCGCGGCAGTCCTAGCCTCCAAAGCCGGTGTAGCTGGGTGCAGCGGAACTCGATCCGCCTTCGGTGCCCGACGAGTCGAGGTCGCGGAGCTGGCCCTCGATGTAGCTCTTCAGCTTCACGCGGTAGTCCTTCTCGAACGATCGCAGTTCGTCGATGCGGTGCTCGATGCCCGCCTTCTCCTGGTTGAAGCGTGCGAGATCATTGCGCTGCTTCGTCTCGGCCTCGGCGACGATGCGCGCGGCGGTCGCGTGGCCCTCGGCGATGAGCGAGTCGCGCTTGTCCGCGCCCTCCTTGACGTGCTCGTCGTGGAGACGGCGCGCGAGCTGGAGGAGATTGGTGGTCGAGGCGGCGTCATCATCGGCTGCGGGCGCAGGAACGGCGGAGACGGGAGCCGGCGCGGCAGCGACGGGTTCAGGAAGGACCTGGTCGGCGACAGGCTCATCGGCGACAGGCTCGGAGACGACGGGCGCGTCGGCCGACGCCGACGGAGCGGAGCCGCCTGAGGAGAGCTGAGCGCGGAGCTCGTCATTCTCTTGCGTCAGTCGACGGAGTTCGACGACGACCTCGTCCAGGAAGTCATCGACCTCGTCCTGGTCGTAGCCCTCGCGGAACTTGGTCTGCGCGAAGCGCTTGTTAACAACGTCTTCGGGAGTTAACGCCATGTTCTTCCACCTTTATTACTTTTGACGAACGGGGATATCGCTAGCCAACGCTAGCAATAAACACGGCGGCAGGCCGAAAGACCTGCTGGCACGTGTCTCGATTGTGCAAGACACAGACTACAACGAGCTACACGGAATACCTGACGAAGTTGACGATGGACATGGCGATGATCACGAGGAGCATCACGATGCTCCACCCGAAATCGAACGCCACGGGCCCGAGCCTGAGCGGTGGGATGATACGCCGGAAGAACTTGATCGGCGGGTCGGTGACCGTGTACGCGATCTCGGCCACGAACAGCACGAACCCGGCAGGTCGCCAGGATCGCTGAAAGCTCTGCACGAGATCGAGGACGAAGCGCCCCCACATGAGGAAGAAATACACGAGCAGCGCGTAATACGCGACCGTCGCGATGATGATGACGAGTGAACCCACTCGTCAATTATGACTGGACGAAGAAGGACGACTCCGCACGCGTGTCCGCCGTGGTGTCGCCCGAGACCGAGACGTGCGAAGGCGAGAGCAGGAACACCTTGCTCGTCACACGCTCGATCTTGCCGTAGAGGCCTTGCGAGAGGCCGCCTGCGAAGTCGATGAGGCGTCGCGCATCGGCATCGGTCATCTGCGACAGGTTGATGATGACGGGAATGCCTTCGCGGAAATTCTCTGCGATGACCTGCGCATCTTTGTATTGCTTGGGGTGGACCGTGAGGATCTCGTTCATTTCAGTGGGTGCCGCGTTCTTCTGGATGTGCGTTTTGCGCAACGGAGTAACCGGTGCCCGCGTTGCGGCCGGTGCGGTGTGCGTCTGCGCCGAGTGGGACTGGGGAGCGGGGACCGGGGCGACGGGACCGGGGGCGGGAGTCTCGTACTCCAGCTCTTCGTCCGCCAGGCCCAGGTACACCATCGTCTTGCGAAGCGGGTTGGCCATTGTGTTCCTCCGGTTTGTGGTTCAGGTGCCTAGTCGCAAGATTAACCGCCCGTCGGGCGATTCCCCGTGATTGCGGTACCAATTCGTAGGTGTGTCGCCCCTTCGGCGATGGCCTCTTCGAAATCGGCCGACATTCCCGCTGAGATCGACGTCGCGGCGGGTGCGACGAGCCGGATGCGTTCGGACAGTTCGCGGACTCGCGCGAACGCGGCGCGGGGATCTGCGCCCAGCGGCGCGACCGCCATCAAGCCTTCGAGGCGGATGCCCGGGGCTCGTAGCGCGTGTTCGGTCAGCGTGTCGAGCTGGTCGGGTGAGACTCCCCCGCGGGCGGGATCATCTGTGAGGTTCACCTGCAGGAAGATCGAGGTCAGGGCGTCATGCGACGCAAGGGCGTCGATGAGAGTGGCCCGGTCGACCGACTGGATCACGCGCGCATATGATCGCACCTGCCTGGCCTTGTTGCCCTGCAGCTGACCCACGAAGTGCCAGCGCAGGTCGATCAAGTCGGCGAGCTCGATGGCTTTCTCGCGTGCCTCCTGGTGACGATTCTCTGCGACGTCGCGAACACCGAGCCCGTATAGTTCGCGCACGAGCGACGCCGGGTGGAACTTCGTGACCGGGATGATCGTGAGTTCGTCGGCGCTCCTCCCCGACCGGGCCGCAGCGGCTGCGACCCGGTCGGTGACCTCGGAGAGTCGGTCGTCGAGGCTCACTTGAGGAAGTCGGGAACGTCCAGGTCGGTGTCGTCGTCTTCAGATGCAGGGTCGAAGGCGACTGCGCCGGTGAGGTGGTGTTCGCCCGTCTGCGACCACGACGGCGTCTCGGCCGGCCGTTCCTCGGCGTGACGCACGGGAGCGAGTGTCGAGATGGCCGTTCCGCCCGGACCGTAGGGATCTTTTTCGTCGGACGACGCGACGAAGCTTCCGCGGCGCTCGACGGTGGTGTCACCACCGTCGAAGCCGGCCGCGATAACGGTGACGCGGACCTCGTCGCCGAGGGTGTCGTCGATGACCGCGCCGAAGATGATGTTCGCCTCGGGGTGCACCGCATCCTGCACGAGCTTCGCGGCATCATTGATCTCGAAGATTCCGAGGTTCGAACCGCCCTGGATGGAGAGCAGAACGCCGTGTGCGCCCTCGATGCTCGCCTCGAGAAGCGGCGAGGCCACCGCGAGTTCTGCGGCCTTGATCGCCCTGTCCGCCCCGCGCGACGAACCGATGCCCATGAGGGCCGAACCGGCGCCTTGCATGACGCTTTTCACATCGGCGAAGTCGAGATTGATGAGTCCGGGCGTCGTGATGAGGTCGGTTATGCCCTGCACGCCGGCGAGAAGAACCTGGTCGGCTGTCGAGAAGGCCTCGAGCATGCTGATGCCGCGATCGCTGATCTCGAGCAGACGATCGTTGGGTACGACGATGAGCGTGTCGACCTCGTTCTTGAGGGTCGCGACGCCGTCTTCGGCCTGCGCCGCACGTCGCTTGCCCTCGAAGCCGAACGGCTTGGTCACGACACCGATGGTCAGCGCGCCGATGGACTTCGCGATGCGCGCGACGACGGGAGCGCCGCCTGTTCCGGTTCCGCCACCCTCGCCCGCGGTAACGAAGACCATGTCGGCACCGGAGAGCGCCTCTTCGATCTCTTCGGCGTGGTCTTCGGCGGCGCGCCGCCCCACCTCGGGGTCGGCTCCGGCGCCGAGTCCGCGGGTGAGCTCACGGCCGACGTCGAGCTTCACGTCGGCGTCGCTCATGAGCAGAGCCTGCGCGTCGGTGTTGATGGCGATGAACTCGACACCGCGCAGTCCGAGCTCGATCATGCGGTTGACGGCGTTGACGCCCCCGCCGCCGATGCCGACAACTTTGATGACTGCGAGATAGTTCTGGTTGGTTGTCACGTCCGGCCTCCGCTGGAACCCTAAACCTCTAGCTGAGACTTAAAGTTATATCGAGTATGTATTTCTTTGTGTCGAACCTACGGGGGCCGCCCTGTCCTTGACCCGCACAGGCCCCGCGTGTCGCGAACTGAACCCCGAACTCCGCGTGCCGCGGTTCGCGTCGGCGCGGTCAGTGGGTGATCGGCGCCTCGGGCGAAGAGACGTCATACTCGGTGACGTTCGGAATGGCGGGATTCGAGATCATGCCGGCGAGAATTCGGGCCTTGAGTGCGGAGTCCTCGGCGCTCCCCCACACGATTCGCTGACCGTTCGCCAAGACGAGCGTCACGGAATCGGGCGTCGGCGCTCCCACCGAGTCGACCTGGGCGAGAAACTCGGGAGTCAATGCCAGAAGAACCTGACTTGCCGCGGCGAAACCCGGGGATTCCACCGGAGTGGCTGCGACGTCGATGATCGGATAACCCGCTGCTCGTGCCGGCGTCGTTTCGACGACGACGCCCGCGGCATCCACAAGGGCGAACGCGCCGTCTGCGGCGACCGTCACCACAGGACGCCTCTCGACGATGCGCACCACGAGGGTGTCGGGGGGCCTGGCCTCGGTGACGTAGCTCTGGATGAGCGGGAACGTCGCGAGGGATTCTTTGACCTCCCCGAAATCGACCAGGGTGAGCGGTCGCCCCAGTTGGTTCTCGAGCGCCGCCGACACCGCGGCCGCGTCGACGCGGGACGCACCCTCGACCGTGATCGTACGCACTGCGAGCAGGGGTGAATACGCGGTCAGGACCACGAGCAACACGAGCCCGGCAGCGCCCGCAAGGCCCAAGAGGTACTTGCGGCGACGTGTCCGGGTGGCCTCCGTGAACCGCCGCGCTTCGGCTCGCTCATAGGTGCGGCGGCGTCTCTCGGCGCGCGCGAGATTCTTCTCCGCGGCGGCGGCATCCTCGACCGTGGGATCGGTACGCCGGGTGAGCCACCACGGCTTGGGGCTTTCGCCGCCGCCGGTGGCTGGGCCACGTGGCTCATCCATCGATACGTCGGGCAGCGGCGGCAGCCCGGAAAAGCCGGATGCGGAACCGGTCTTCGTCGCGGACGTGCCGCCGACGGGGACGATGTCGATCGGCTCGGTGATCGCTTCGGGGATCGACTCGCTCGTCGCCCTCGCTGCGGCATCGACTGATTTTGGTGCGTTCTTCGATCGTCGCATGCCGGGCGCCGGCCGCTGCGGCTCTGCGCGCACAACCGGATGCTCGTCCCGCGGAGGCCCGGCGGGCGGCGGGGTCACGCCAGGAGGACGTTTCATGCCGCGGGCGGCACCTGAGTCTCGCGGGCCAGCGCGTCGAGCAACTGCGGCACGATGAGGTTGACATCGCCGCAGCCCAGGGTCACCACGAAGTCGCCGGGCTGGGCGATCGACGCCATGAAGTCTGCGGCCTGCTGCCAGTCGGCGATGTAGCGCACGGCGCCGGTGTCGGAGAAGCGTTCGGAGACCAACGCACCCGTCACTCCCGGAACCGGATCTTCGCGCGCTCCGCACACATCGAGCACGATCGTGAAGTCGGCCGTGCGCTCGAGGGTTTCGGCGAACTCGCCGGCCATCAGCTGGGTTCGCGAATAGAGGTGGGGCTGGTGCACGGCGATGATGCGCCCTTCGCCGACGACGGTGCGCGCCGCCGTCAGGGCGGCCGCCACCTCTGTGGGGTGATGCGCGTAGTCGTCGTAGACGCTCACTCCCCGAACCGTGTCGTGCAGCTCGAATCGGCGACCCGTTCCGCCGAAGCGGGCGATCGCATCCAGTGTCTCGGCCGCATCGAAGCCCAGGCCGACCAGAACCGCGAAGGCGCCGGCCGCGTTCAGCGCATTGTGCCGACCGGGAACGAGCAGAGAACCCGGGTAGTCGTGGCCGAGGTAGCCGATCTTGAAGGCGACGGTGTCGCCGGTCTCGACCGAGTGCAGGCGCACGTCGGCGCTAGCGTTCTCGCCGAACGTCAGAACTCGGCCGGCCTTGAGGCGCTCTGACACGCGAACGGCCCCATCGTCGTCGGTCGAGATCACGACGAGCTCTCTCGCCTCGTCGGCGAAGGTCACGAAAGCGTCTTCGACCGCGGCCACCGATCCGTAGTGGTCGAGGTGATCGGGGTCGACGTTCGTGATGAGCGCGACCGACTTGTCGTAGAGAAGGAACGA
>NZ_CAXVWM010000012.1:0-41980 GCF_964263775.1 Agreia sp.
CGAGGTCGAGTACCTGGAGTCGCTCGAGACCGCCATGCCCCGAACGGCGTCGACGCCGTCGTTCCACCACTGAAGCGCGAGACGGAGTCCATCCATTCGTCAGTTAATGCTCGTCTGCGGGTGAATGGCAGCGTTTCGGCAACAATGGATGCGCGCGCCACGGGCCGCGACAATCACGCACCGCAGTGCAGAGACGCGAGGTGACGACTTGAACGACATCGCCGGGGCGTACTCCGCCCGCGCCGCCGAGTACATCGAGCTGCTCGGCACGGTCGAGCTCATGCACCCGTCCGACCGCGAACTCATCGGCACGTGGGGCGATCGGGTCGTGGGCGAGGCGATCGATGCGGGATGCGGCCCCGGGCACTGGACGAACTTTCTCGCCGGTCGGGGCCTCGACATCCGCGGCGTCGACCTCACGCTCGCGTTCGTCGAGCACGCCCGTCGCGCCTATCCGCGCCTGCGTTTCGCGACGGGCAGCCTCGAGGCGCTCGGCGCATCCGATGGCTCTCTCGGCGGGGTGCTCGCCTGGTACTCGCTCATTCACCACGCTCCGGATGCGATCGGCCCGGCCCTCGACGAGATCGCGCGCGTGCTGCGGCCGGCCGGGCTCCTGCTCGTCGGGTTCTTCACTGGCGCCGCCGTCGAACCGTTCGATCATGCGGTTGTGACCGCCTACCGCTGGCCCGTCGCCGAGCTGACCGAGCGGCTTCGGGCATCCGGATTCGAGACCGTCGAGACGCACACTCGAACCGGCACTGGCTATCGCCCGCACGCGGCCATCATCGCCCGCCGGGTCAAGGTCTGAGAATCCGCCCTGACCGGCTCGATCGACGGGCGGAATCTCACACCTCGGGTCGCGCTACTGCGCCGCCGCCGGGCGATCGAGCAGCTGCCGCACCGTCTGAGGCTCGCGGCCGAGCAGCGTCGCGAGCAGCGGATCGGTTGCCGCGAAAAAGCCGCCGTCGGCTGCCTGGTACATTCCCAGCACGAAGCGTGCGAAGAACTCCGGCTGACCGGCCGCCACCTGCGCAGCGATCCATGCGTCGTCGCCGACGACGTCGAGCCGCACGTCGCGACCCGTCGCATCCGATGCCATCGCCGCAACGTCGGCGAACGTGGGCGCCTCACTCGCGGTGAGCGTGACGGGCCCGTCGTAGCCGCGGCCCGCTGCGAGGATCACGGCCGCCGCCTCGGCGGAATCCTCGCGCGCAGTCCACGATATCGGGCCGTCGACCGGAACGGTGATGAGGCCCGTCTCGCGCCAGTCGCCGATACTGCGAGCGAGGCTGTGCGCATAGTAGCCGTTGCGCAGCGAGGTCCAGGCGGTTCCGGATGCCGCGAGAAGCTTCTCGGTTGCGGCGTGGTTGCGGCAGGGCTCGAATGGGGAGTCGGATGAGGCGCCCTGATGGCTGGTATAGAGGATGCGCCCGACGCCGACCTGCGTGGCAGCGTCGATGGCGGCGTGGTGCAGACTCACCGCGTCGGCCTTCGGGTCGCTCGACGAGACGAGCAGCAGCTGGTCGGCGCCGTCGAAGGCTGCGGGCAGCGATGCCGCATCGGCATAGTCGGCTCGCCGAACCTCTATGCCGAGGTCGGCGAAGCGCTGTGCCTTGGCCATGTCGCGCGCGGCGACGACGATGTCGCTCGCCGAAACGTGCTCGAGCAGGTGGTCGACGGTTGCTCCGTTGAGGGCTCCCGTAGCGCCGGTGACAATGATCATGGGTACGCCTTTCGTGTTATCAATGAAATCAATTCGAGAGTATCACTGGAAACATAGTTCGATAACACGCCGGTGTTATCGTCGTTCCGTGGAAAAGACGATTCGAACGCGCGGCCGGGCCGATACCCGCACTCGGATCATCGCCGCCGCCGCACTGCTGCAGCACGACGGGCCAGCAGCGGTGACGACGCGAGCGGTCGCAGATGGCGCCGGCGTGCAGGCACCCGCGATCTACAGATTGTTCGGTGACAAAGACGGCCTGCTCGAAGCCGTAGCCGAGCACGCGATGAGCGAGTTCGTGGCGTCGAAGGCTGCGATCGTCGAGGCGGCGACCTCCGACAATGTCGACCCGCTCGACGATCTGCGCTCCGGCTGGCGGAACCAGATCGAATTCGGCCTCGGCAATCCCGTGCTGTTCAGTCTGCTGAGCGACCCCGGCCGCGCCGAAAGCTCTCCCGCCGCCCAGCGCGGCAGGCGCATTCTCGAGGCCCGCGTCCATCGCGTCGCCGCGGCCGGCAGGCTCCGAGTCAGCGAGAACCGCGCCGTCGGAATCATCCAGGCAGCAGGTACCGGCGCCATCCAAACCCTGCTGGCCACGCCACCCGACCTGCGCGATCACGGACTGCCCGACTCGATGTACGACGCCGTTCTCAATCAGATACTGACGGATGCGACGGGTCCGGTTTCAGACGACCGCCTCACGACGACCGTGGCGTTCCGCGCCGTCGTGCCGCAGCTCGACGCGCTGACCGCGGGCGAGCGGCAGGTTCTGCTGGAGTGGCTCGACAGGGCGATCGCCGACTCCTGATCGGCCGCGCACCTCGCCTGTCAGGCCATCAACGATAGGCGACCCACGATCTCGTCGATGCGGTTCTTGGGCCCGACCAGGCTGACGGCCAGGTACTCGATGTCGGCTGATTCGCCCGAGGTCACGGCACCGAGGTACTCGTCGTAGACCCGGGTGTTCTGCCCAGCCTCGGGCAGGCCGGCCACGACCACCCATTTCAGCCGCGCCGCCCGGGTGGGGGCCGCGATCTCGGGGCAGTCGCCGGATTTTCGCCACCACCCCGTCAAGGGGAGTCCGTCATGCAGCGCACCGTCGTACGATTCGGGTATGACCGCAGACAAGAACACCCAAGACGCCCCGATCATGGACGGCGCGAACGAAGCCAGCGAAGAAGAGAAAGAGGCCGGTCGTCAAGATCACGCACGGGCCGACATGGCGCGAGACGGAGGCCTCGACGACGATCTCCGCAGCATCCGGGCCGTCGACGAGGGCAAGACCCGTCCGCGCACCGAGGGAAACGGCAACGGTTCCGACGGCGCCGTCGACATCTCGGGCAACTCCGACACCTCGAACAACTCCGGCGAGTGAGTTGACGAAGTTGGCGGCTTCGCCTTCGGCGAAGTCGCCATCTGCGACACCTCAACGCGGATGCTCCCACGTAAGACCGGGCGGAAGGGTCCGCGCCCTACAGGGTGATCACGATCTTGGCCGATGACACGCCTCTGCGGAGGGTGTCGAATCCCGTCTGGATAGCAGGCACTCCCCCGCCGATGACCCTCGGCTCAGTCGGAGCACGGTGGGTTCCGTTGGCCAACGCCTGGGGCAGATAGTCGGCGTAGATCGCGGGCCCCACGAAGTTGTCCTTGAGAGTGGCGCCCCAGATCGTGGTGAGGGTCACGCCTCGTCGGTTGGCTCCGACCCGAGCAATCGCGGTTGCCGGACCGACTGAGGTGGTCGCCACCCGGCGGCTACCCTGGGCACTGCGGGCGATTGGCACGCTCGCCCTCGTGGATCCCTCGCCGATCGCGAGTACCCCGGCCAGTGGTCGACCTGCTACTGCCTCGATGACCTGACTGACGGCATCCGGCGAGTGGCGATCGAACGCGTGATGCGCGCCGAGCGACAGAATGCGCGGGCATGCGGCGGCGGATGCGATCGCGAACACCTCGTAACCGGCGTTCACGGCGAGCTGAACAGCATTCCCTCCCACGTTCGTCGCCGCAGCCCAGATCACGACTGCGCCCGAAGTCTTGTTCTGAGTGGGTATCGGTTTCGGAAGCCGCAGCCCGAGCTGATTCTTCTCGAAGAGGCCGCAGGCAGCGGTGGAGAGCGTCAAGGGAAGCGTCGCACCGTGTTCAAAGGACATGTGGGCGGGCAGGGTGCTGGCCATGTGCTCCTGCAGGATGGTGAAGCGCTGAAAGGCCCCCTCCGCCGCCCTGTTCTGGGAGCGCTCCACGCCGAGCGCATGTCCGAGTACCCGATCCCCGGCTCGGAATCGAGTGACCCGTGATCCGACCGCGACGACCTCACCGGCGACATCGGAACCGAGCACTGCGGGATAGCGCAGCCACGGAAAGATGACGGCGCGCGCAACCGCGGGAGCGATATCGACGGGATTGATCGACACGGCGAAATTTCGAACAACGATTTCGCGCTCTCCGGGTTCGGTCAGTTCGGCCTCGCCAGCGTGCAACGTGCCGAAACGTGATCGAATCCACGCAGCCTGATTCTCGGTCATCTGTTTGTCCTCCTGTGGTAGTCAGCGGTCGATGAATGTGCCGCCGGCAATGACGGCGATCTGTGCGCCGAACGCCGCCGCAGGAGTGAACGCGCCATTCGGCGCGGTGCCGCTGAGTATCGCGGTGGAGACGGCGGCCAGGGCGTCCGCCGTGAACTCCATGGCGTCCCCGGCACGAAGCCAGCCTTCGCGCACGGTTCCATCGGGCCAGGTCACGATCGCGTGGCCCCACGAGTGCACACGGGGGCGGGGTGCAGCGTGAGTTCTCGACGCCGCCAGCTGCTTGACCATGATTCGCCGCGCGGAGGGTAACTTCAGCACGCGTGTCATGAGTGGTAGCAGGGCGCGAACTGCGGGTGCCGTCGGGGCCAGGGCTGACGTGAAGTCCACGTTCGCCGCACCACTTGCCCGCTGGGCAGCAAGGAGCTCCCCGGAGGGCACGGCCGCCGACGTGACCGTGCTGCCATCGGGCAGGGTCAGATGCTGCACGTTCGAAGCCAGGCGCACCGGAACGAGCCGGCCATCGCGAAATTGTCGCCCGCCCGTGGTGATGACATCGACGGATGTCTGCGCGAACGCGTCCCCCATCACCCCGTTTTCAGAGGCGAACGAGCCGAGCGCGTCCACTCGCACGGAGTGGGGAACCGGCCTGTCGGCGCAAAGGCGGGCGACAACAGCCTCGGTGCCGAGTACGCCGAATCCGGCGCCCGTGATCAGCGTCGACCCGTTCTGCTCGGCCTCGTCGTGCAACGCGAGCAGAGCCTGCATGGAGTCGAGATCATTCGCGAGATCGATGTAGGCACCGTTGGGCATGCATGCGCGCGCAAGCTCGAGCGCTGTCTGCGAATAGGTGCCGACCAGGTTCACAACGACCCGAGGCCGTTCGTTCCGAACCGCGTCGATTATGGCACTCATTCCGTCGAGAGCCACCACCCGCACACCCGGGCCCAGAGCTGTGGCCGCCGCATGCAAGCCCGCGACCGACCGGCCGACGAGTACCACCTTCGCGTCAGCATGAGCCGCGAGGCGTGGTGCGAGAGCCCGCCCCGTTCGGCCCGTCGCTCCGACAATCCAGACCTCGTTCGATCGTGCGCTTCTCATCAAGCCCTCCAATGCATAACACAATGTGCCATCAGCATACATATCATGACACTGTGAGACGTCACTGTATTCTGGATTGATGGGCCGCTGGGAACCTGACGCAGCCGAACGCCTGCAACGCGCTGCGATCGGGCTCTTCGTCGAGCTCGGCTACGACGCTGTGACTATCTCGCAGATAGCAGAACGTGCCGGCCTCACCCGGCGGTCGTTCTTTCGCTATTTTCCCGATAAAAGGGAAGTTCTTTTTCTCGGCTCAGAGCGCCTGGCACCTGAAATCGAGCGACGCCTCCGCGCGGCGAGCGCGGACGAACCCGTGCCCGACGTCGTTATCCGTGTGCTGGGCGAGGTCGGCGGGTTATTGCTGATCGATAGACACGCCCAGCAGAGACGTCGAGCCGTCATCGCGGCGAGTCCCGAACTACGGGAGCGCGACCGATCGAAGTCGGCAGACACGGCAGCGTCGATCGCCCGCGCATTGATAGGGCGCGGAACACCCTCTGTTGAGGCTAATCTCCTCGGCGCCGTCTACAGCGAAGCCTTTCGTTCGGCGTACGATCAGGCCCTCGAAGACGACGAGCTGAGTCTCGAAGACCACCTTTCTGCGGCCATCAGGATGATCGAGACGTCGCTTCGTCCTCACTGAGAAGTGAGTATGCCGCCTATCTCCTAGACGAACGACGATCCCGCAATGTTTGCGTTTCACACATTAGCGGGCGTACTCTCAATGTAATAGACCATAACATTGGAGACAAAATGACCGCTCAGACGACTCTCATTGCCGGCGGCACGGTGCTACTGGGGCCGCCCCGCGACGCTCGATTCGAGCGCGTCGATCTACTGATCGTCGACGGAAAGATCGCGTCGATCGGCGCCGACCTCGACCGCGAGAACGCCGATGAGGTGGTCGATGCCACCGGAACCACGGTGATCCCTGGATTTGTGGACACCCACCACCACCTCTGGGAAACCAACCTGCGGGGCATGACCGCCGGCTGGGACATCATCGATTTCTCCTGGGGCATCCGCTTTCATCACTCGGCGATCGAGTCGGCCGAAGACATCTACGCCGGCACCTACGCCGGAGCGCTGGGGGCGGTAGACGCCGGAATCACCACGACCCTCGACTTCAGCCACGCGATCAACTCGCCCGAGCACGCTCGCCAGGGCATACGGGCAATTCAGGATGCCGGCATCCGCGCCATCTTCGCCTACGGACTCATTGCCGCTCCCTACGCACCGTCTGGTTTCGCAACCGATGACGATCGGCGAAACGACCTGCGGTCGCTGCGGTCCGAGCTGTTCTCCAGCAACGACAGAAGCGCGCTGGTGACTCTCGGCGTCGCGGTCAACGACATCGGCGGCGTTCCCTGGCAACAGACCAAGGCGGAGTACGAACTCGCCCGCGAACTCGACCTGCTCACCACCTCGCACACCAACTCGACCTGGTCGCCCCAGCGTGCGCCGGAGATCAGCTGGCTGCACCACGACGGGCTTTTGGGCACACATCAGGTGCATGCCCACATGAACACCTCGAGCGAGCACGAGTTGCAGCTCGTCGCCGACTCGGGTGCAGCGATCGCGAGCACGCCCGAGACCGAACTCCAGATGGGCATGGGATTCCCCGTCTTCGCTCGTGCCGCGCAGCTGGGCATCCCGGTGGGGCTCGGTACCGACATTCAGGCCAACAACGTGGCTGACGCTTTCACGCAGATGCGGCTCGGCATGCAGGCGCAAAACGCGAGGGCGAACCAGCCCCTTCTCGACAAGTGGGGCACCGGCGCGCTGCACGGCGTGGAGGTCGGTCCCGCCGAGATCCTGCACCACGCGACGCTCGGCGGCGCTCAGGCGCTCGGACTCGGCGACGTCACCGGGTCGATAGAGCTCGGCAAAGCGGCCGACCTGGTGCTCGTACGCGCCGATCAGCTGCATCACCGGCCTCTGCTCGATCGGATGGCCACCCTCGTGCAGCACTCCCGCGTGTCTGACGTAGACACCGTGCTCGTGGCAGGTGCCGTGCTCAAACGCGGCGGGGCACTCGACCAGACTGCTTCGTCGAGAGCGGGCGAGCTCGTGGATGCGGCGTGGGAGCGACTCGACCCGCAGATCGAGGCGCGGGGCGGTCGGCTGCCGGCTCGACCCGAGGGCCTCCTCGAACAGATCGCGCAGGCATCCGTCGCCAACGCGCCCGAGTGGGCGGCGCAGGTTACAGAATGACGCCCCACCCCGCCCCTGAGGCCACCTCAACGACCCGCACCGTTCTGATTACGGGAACCTCATCGGGCCTCGGGCTCGCTACAGCACTCGCCTTTCGGCGAGCGCACTGGAATGTTGCCGCTACCCTTCGCGTTCCCGATAATGCCGACCCGGCACTGGTGAACGACTCGCAGGTAGAAATTCTGGCACTCGACGTCACGGATCACCGGAGCATCGAGAAGGCCGTACAGGCGGCTCGAGCACGATTCGGTTCGATCGATGTGATCGTCAACTCGGCGGGCTACAGCCAGGTCGGGGCGCTGGAAGAGGTGTCGCTCGATCAGCTCCGCGAGCAGTTCGAGACGAACGTGCTGGGGGCGGCGGCCCTGATTCAGGCGGTTCTTCCTGAGATGCGGCAACGCCGCTCGGGTCACATCATCTCGATCTCCTCTCTCGCCGGAGTCGTGGCCGTTCCCGGGCTCGCGGCCTACAGCATGTCGAAGTTCGCGCTCGAAGGACTTTCCGAGGCGCTCAAGGGTGAAGTCGCACAGTTCGGAATCGCCGTCACCCTGGTCGAGCCGGGCCGCCTGCAGACGGGTATCGCAGGCAGCGCGCGTCCCCCGTCCACCCCGGTCTCCGACTATCACGACCCGGATGGCGACGCCTCTCTGCTCGACCAGCTCGCGATCAGCGACGCGGAAGGAACGGCGAACGCCATTGTGACGCTCGTCGACTCACCGAACCCTCCCGCACAGCTCATCGTCGGGGCAGGAACCGACCTGGTACACGAGAAGCTGGAGGCCAGAATCGTCTCGGATCACCGTTGGGAGGAGACCACCGCCGCAACACTGTGACCGGGCGATGCACCTTGGGGTGGTTGGCGATAAAGCTATTGACATTAGCTAAATAGCAAATTAGCGTAGCCATAGGATGTTCACTCTCGCATCGAGACATCCACCGAGGAGCCCTCCATGCCGCCCTACTCACGTCTCGCCCCTCCCGGGCGCCCGGCGGCGGTCCGAGCTGTCAGCGATGTCGAACGGTCGACCGACCATGCCTAGGGCCGGGCTCAGCCGAGACGCGGTCATCAGACGTGCCGCCCAGCTGATCGATGAACGGGGAATCGGCGAGCTGTCGCTGGCGGCGGTCGCCGACAGCTACGGGGTTCGGATCCCCTCGTTGTACAAGCACATCAGCGGGATGCCTGCTATCAAGCGCGGAATAATGCTGCTGGCCAAGAGAGATTTCTGCATCGTGCTGGGCCAAGCCGCCATCGGCAAATCACGTGACGATGCCATTGCTTCGGTGGCGATTGCCTACCGTGATTGGGCACGGAATCACCCGGCTCAGTACTCCATGACCATGAGAGCCCCGGTGCCGGGCGACGACGAAGACGCGGCCGCCTCGATGGCCATTCTCAACGTCATCGTCGTTATCCTCGCGGGCTATGGTCTCCTCTCCGACGACGCCATTGATGCCACGCGCTACCTGCGCTCGGTGCTGCACGGTTTCGTCGCTCTCGAGACAGAGGGAGCATTTCAGATGCCGTTCGATCTCGAACGCAGCTACTCGCGCCTGGTGGAATGCGTGATCGCCGCTCTCGCAACGTGGACTCGATCACTATGACCGCCGCGACAGACCGTAAGCCGGGACAGGCGCCATCGACTCCCGTTCCCGCGCTTTACCGGGTCGAAGGAGCAGCGGTGGCAGCGGGTGCCGTCGTGCTGTTTGTCTGCTTCGGGTTCGCCTGGTGGTGGCTGCTCGTGTTCTTTCTGGTCTTGGATTTCTCATTTCTCGGCTACATCGGCGGAATCCGCGCCGGCGGCATCGCCTACAACCTCGCTCACAACTACGTCGTGCCTTCGGTTCTGCTCGCGACCTACGGAGTGCTGCTGACAGCTGGTGTGACGGTCGAGTCGCTCGTGTTCATCGCCGGTCCCTGGTTCTTTCACGTCGGATTGGACCGCGCACTCGGATACGGTCCGCGGCCCTTGACCTGGTGACGCACGTCGCACAACGCCCCCATCGCACGCATGAACACACACAACGAGAAGGATTTTCATGAACGCCTCAGCAGGACAAACCCAGTACGCAGACATCGCAGGTGGCCGCATCGCCTATGACGTGATCGGAGAGGGACCGCTCGTGGTCCTCTCCCCCGGCATGGCCGACCTCCGCAACACCTACCGCTTCCTGGCGCCACTCCTCGCGGAGGCGGGCTATCGCGTCGCGAGCGTGGACCTCCGGGGCCACGGCGATTCCAGCGCAGGCTGGGACTCCTACGACGTCGCAGACACCGGCAGCGATCTGGTGGAAATCATTCGGCAACTCGGGGGGCCGGCTGTGCTCGTGGGCCAGTCGTTCTCGGCCGGGGCGGCCACGATCGCAGCCGCGAGCAATCCCGAACTGGTGACTGCGGTCGTCGAGATCGCCCCCTTCACGCGTCCGCCGAAATTCAGCTTGGGCGCGATGCTGCGAGACGGCACGTACCGGCGCGGCGCGCTGCTGCTGGCGCAGGTCGCGCTGGCCGGAAGCGTCGCCGCGTGGGGCAAGTACCTCGGCGTCGCGTACCCCGGGCAAAAGCCCCGTGATTGGGACTCCTACCTTGCCGCGGTGCTCAGCAACCTGAGTGAACCCGACCGCATGAAGGCCGCCCGCGGCATGATCAATGCGAGCAAAGCGGAGGCCGGCGCGCGTCTGGCCGATGTGAAGCGCCCTGTACTCGTGCTTATGGGGAGCAAGGACTCCGACTTCGCGAACCCCCAGGCCGAGGCAGCCGCGATCGTCGACCTGCTGCCCTCCGGCGTCGGCCGGTATCAGATGATCGAGGGCGCGGGCCACTATCCGCACGCGCAATACCCTCAAGCCGTCGCCGACGCGATTTTGCCGTTTCTCGCCGACCACGCCCCGGCCTCGAGGTAGGGCGATGCGCCTCGGGACGAGGGAGACTACACCCACGCTGGCCCGGGGCCTCCCGTTGTGGACGTCGAGACGGGCACGGGTAGCGTGGTAGACATGAAGGTTCTCGTATTTGGTGCCAACGGTCCGACCGGTCAACAGATCACGAAGCAGGCACTCGATGCCGGCCATGCGGTCACCGCGGTGACGCGACATCCTGAGGCGCTGACCCTGGCGCATCCTGAACTGACAGTGGTGAAGGGCGACGCAACCGACGCGGCGTCAGTCGGCGAGGCCGTGCGTGGTCACGATGCGGTTCTCTCCGCGCTCGGGGTTCCCTACAGCCGCCATGCGATCTCGCTGTATTCCTCCAGCGCTCACAACATCATCGCGGCCATGACCGAGCAGGGCGTGCGTCGCCTCATCGGTGTCACCTCGGCGAACGTCGATCCGTCAACTCGACAGCACGGTTCCCTCCCGGTTCGCTACCTGCTCGAGCCGCTTCTCACGCGCATCGGGCGCACGCTCTATGAAGACATGGGTCGCATGGAGAAGGTGATTCGTGCAAGCGAGCTCGACTGGACGGTCGTGCGACCGCCAGCTCTCTGCGACGCCGATCACGTGGGTAATTTTCAGGTGTCGGAGGAGCCTCTCCCCGGTACGTTCGCCACACGACCGGATGTCGCATCATTTCTCGTGAGTCAACTCGCCGACGATCGTTTTTCGCGCAAGATTGCGTCGATCGCCAGCCCGGATGCGCATCCCAACATCTTGAAAATCATCTGGAAAGACGGCATCACGAAGCGGTGACAGGCTGCCTGGATGCCGGGATTTTCGTAGACTTTTGCCATGGGTGACGACAGCATTCTTGTTCTCGGCGCGACCGGCAAGACCGGTCGCCGTGTTCTTGCGCGACTGCGAATGCTCGGTGCGCCCGTTCGCGCGGCGTCACGCTCGAGCGAGGCTGCGTTCGATTGGGCAGATTCTACCGGGTGGGACGCCGCTCTGGATGGTATCGCGACCGTCTACATAGTTCCTCCGGACGTGCCCGGTCCCGTGTACGACTTCGTCGCTCGCGCGGAGGCCGCGGGTGTCACGCACCTGGTCTTGCTCTCGGGGCGTGGTGCCGATCAATGGGGCGACACGGATTTTGGAGCGGGGATGCTCTCCGCCGAGGATGCGGTGCGCGGGTCTCAGCTCGGCTGGACGGTGGTCCGGTCGTCGAACTTCAGCCAGAATTTCGACGAAGAACTTTTTCACGAGCCCCTTGTCGCGGGCGAGTTGGCCCTGCCTGCCGGAGCGATGCCCGAACCCTTCATCGACCTCGAGGATGTGGCAGACGTGATGGCCGAAATCCTGACCGAGCCCAGCAGGCATTCCCGACAAACCTACGAATTGAGTGGACCGCGAGCGCTGACCTTCGCCGAAGCGACGGAGCTGATCTCCCGGGCGTCCGGGCTTTTCATGACGTACCGTCGCGTGTCCGCAGACGACTACGCCGTGGCGCTGGTGAATGCGGGTCTGAGCGAGGTCGATGCCCGTTCCAACGCTGCGATGTTCGTCATGATGGACCGCGGCATCATTGCAGATCCGACCGACGACGTCGCCGCGGTACTCGGGCGTGCCCCACGAACGTTCGAGGAGTACGTAGTGCGCACCGCGGCAGCGGGAGGATGGCGTCGCTGACGCACGAGTATGCATGCACTCTCGGTTGAGGGTTTGCGCTACTCCGAGCTCGCCGTTCGGTCGCGCTGTCGGCGTTTAGTGTTGGACGACGCCTGCACCTGCTGGCGGGCAGGTGTTCCGGTGCCGAAACGGGCACGTTTCCACTCTTGGTCGGAGCGCGACATCTTCTGATCGGGTCGGCCTGTGCCTCGTTCAGTGCGTGCGGGCATGATTTCTCTCTCTTTCGTCAGGCCGAAGATTTCGGCGCGATCTTGTTATGGGTCGGGTCCTCACGCCGCAGGTCGGCGGTTTTGGAGTCGGGTGTTTATCAGTGCAAAAATGGCGGCGCTTGCCTCGTCGAAGGCCGCCAGGTCGCCAGCGGCTCGACAGAGCACCTGGGTGCCTTCGAGGAATGTGATCAGCAGCACCGCGATCTGCCTCGCGACCGGCGGAGCTGCGCCTGCCGTACTGAGGCGCACGTCGAGCGCATCGATCCAGGACTGCAACGCCGTGTGGGCGTTCGCAGTGAGAGAGGCGTCGCGCTGCCCCGCTTGGAGTACAACGGCGGCGACCGCGCAAGAGGACCCCGTCGAGGCCTCACCGACGACCGGTCGGATTGCCTCGAGGAATGCGGTCACGACCTGTGACGCGTCATCACCGGGCAGCGCGTCGAGATTGGCTCGTACACGCTCACCCGTCCACGTCACGGCCGCGTGAATCATCTCGCTCTTGCCCTGAGGAAAGTGGTGGTAGATCGCACCCCGAGCCGCGCCACTGAGGTCGAGGACGTCGGAGAAATTGGCGGCCTCCATTCCTCCGTCGCGCAACAGCACGGCTGCCGCCTCCACCATCCGCTGCCTCGTACCCGCTGCCATCTTCGAACTCCTCGTTCATGCGGCCTCGTCAATACCGCTCTTGCTCTAGTACGACCATACTAGTACGTTCTTAGACAAGTGGGGCGCCGTCCCACAACCGAAAGGGGTGCGCCATGAGCGCAGCATCAGTGTTCGACTTTCCATTCACCGCCGAAAACGCCACCGAGGGCGGAGAACTCGCCACCGCCGTCGGCCACGACATGACCTTGACCGAGGGCTACGAGCGACACGACGTCATCCGCGACGTGTCCAACCCCGCCCACGTCGCCGTGATCACCTTCTGGCACACACAGGCGCAGGGTGAGGCCGTCCTCGACAAATACATGCACGACGACAAGATCGCCCGCGCCACGGCGCTCATCGGCGCCGCGCCAACCGGGTTCCTCGGTCTCGCCGACTAGCCAACACCAGCCGGGCGACGAGAGCCAGAGCAACACCCGCTCCGTCGCCCGGCACTGGGCGCCCGACAACGAGGAGGTTGCGGTTTGAGCGGGAATGCCGCGCATGCAACCTTTTGGTCCACTCGAGGCGTCTAATGAGTATGAAGATATGGAAACGAACATGAGGGCGGCTGACGAGCAATTTCGTCAGTGGGCCACCGAGAATCGGCCGAATCTCCTGCGCACCGCAACGCTCCTTTCCGCTGGAGATCGGCACATTGCCGAAGATGTCGTGCAGGTGACACTCACAAAAATCTACCTCTCGTGGGATAGGTTCCGACGCACCGAACAGCAACCCGCCTATGCACGTCGAGTGTTGGTGAATGCCTTCACCGACGAGATGCGCGCCACTCGGCGCAAGGTCGAAGACCTTCGCGCAGAGCTTCCCGAGCGCGCCGCCCCAGCTCCGGATCGCGACACTGCGGAGCTGCTCTATTCGGCGCTTCGCGAGCTCCCCGCCGGCATGCGGTCGATGGTCGTCTTGCGCTACTTCCACGACCTCTCGGTCGCGGAGACTGCGCGAGCGATGCGGTGCACGCAGGGCACCGTGAAGAGCCAGACTGCCCGCGCGATGACCAAACTCCGCGTCACTCTTGGCGCCACCCTGCGCGAGATCGACCCCGAAGGCCACGTCTCGGCCGCCGTTACCAGAATCAAGCTGGGTGCGCCTCCCGAGGCCGCACTCGCAGTCCCCTACACAACCGTGACCTTTAACAGGAGCATCCTATGACCGACCTCAGCACACTCATGAACCGGGCCACCGCGAACATCGGCGACTCCTCGCCCGCAGTGATCGACAACGACATGGTCAGGGCCCAGCAGGCTCAGCGCGCACGGCGCAGGCGGCTCGGCGCTGGCGGGTTCGGTGGCCTGGCAGTCGCGGCGGCGCTGGCCCTCAGCCTGCCCTTCGTCGGCAGCGGCACACCCGCCTCGGCCGTGGAACTCGTCGACTACGCCGGCGCCCAGCCAGCAGGTTTCACGCTCGACGAGGTACCCGAGGGCTGGCACCTGTTCGTCTCCGACAACAGCTCCCTTGTTCTCTCACCCGAGAGCGATCCGCGCACCTTCGATCCGAGCAGTGGCGTCGTGGGTCTCGAAGGACGGATCGATATCAGCGTCGTTGCCGAGGAGTTCCTTCCCACGCTCGACTCACGCGATCTGACCATCGGCGGCACCGCCGCGCGCGCCTACGACATGCTCGGCGAGGCGGACACCCCGTCGGGAGTCGTGGGGGTATTCGTTCCTCAGAGCGACGGCAGGTATCTTTCCGTGCAACTTCCTGCCGAGCTCAACTGGACCGACGCCGAAGCGAGCGAGTTCATCGCCGGAATCGACGTCGATGAAAACGCGACTCCGACCGCTGGCTGATTCCTCAACCTCTGCAGCCGAGGGGCCGTCAAATGACAGCCCCTCGGCTCTACGCCGTCGCAAGAAATCGAATCGACCGCCTGACCCATATGTTATGGTTGCCCAATTCGGCCGTCACTGAAACGATTCACAACGGCCACCTCAATGACGAGACGCAGGAGCCATCGAGCCATGACCCCACCCGAATCGCGCATCTTCACGCGTGAAACCGTCCGTGCCCGCCTAAGGCAGGCGGCGACATCCGCAGCTGCCCCGCTTCGCATCCGCCGCACAGGCGGCAGCATCGTGGCGGCAGTTCTCTCGCTCGGGCTCATCCTGACGGGCGCGGCTCTTCCCGCAGCCGCGATCCCGACCGCGGGCGACGCGCACGGTGCAACCGCACTCGCAGCGGGCGGCATTTCTGTCGGCACCCTCGAGGTCGAGAACCGCAGCGAGCCGCTCGGCATCGACGTTCCCGCTCCGCGCTTCTCGTGGATCACCAGTTCGGCCGCCCGCGACGTGACGCAGACGTCGTATCGAATCCGGGTATCCGCCTCGGCCGCCACCGATACCGGCACCATGTGGGATTCCGGCGTCGTTGTCTCGAATGCCTCCTCGGCGATCGAGTACGGGGGAAAGCCCCTCGACCCCGCAACCCAGTACTTCTGGCAGGTCGATGTCGTCACGAGCGCAGGCTCCTCCACCGCGATCTCGACGTTCGGCACGGGTCTCTTCGACGACGACGACTGGGCGGGCAGCGCCTGGATAGGCAATCCCCGTCCTTCCAGCGAGAACAAGCTCGACTTCTCGGACGCGAGCTGGATCTGGACCCCCGAGGCCGGGGCTCCCTACGCTCCCGCCGAACCTCGCGCCTTTCGCAAGACGCTGGAGAATGCCGCCGGCAAGACCGCCAGGTCGGCCGAAATCGTCATCACTGCCGACGACTCGTACACGCTCTGGGTCAACGGAACCCTCCTCGGCCAGACCGCCGGAGCCGAGAACGAGTGGCAGGGCGCGAAGTCCTTCACCGCGAGCCTGCAGGGCTCGGGCAACGTCATCGCCGTTCGCACCACCAATGGCCCCAACTCCCCCGCCGGCCTTCTGGTCAAGGCGCGCATCACGTACACCGACGGCAGCACATCGTTGATCACATCGGATGCGACGTGGAAGGCCGTGAAGACCATCCCGGCGGGCTTCGAGGCCCGCGCGTTCGACGATTCCGCCTGGCCAGGCGCCGCCGTTCAGGCGGTCTACGGCACCGGCCCCTGGGGCTCCGGCGTGCGACCGCCGACCGGCACGGTAGCGGCCGCTCCGCTTTTGCGCACAGAATTCTCGGTCGACGGCGCGAAGACGGTGGCCTCAGCCAAGATCTACGTCGCGGCCGGCGGCTACGCCAACGTGAGCCTCAACGGCTCGCCCATCAACGATGAGATCCTCTCCCCCGGGTTCACCGACTACGACGACCACGCGCAGTACACGGTCACCGACCTGACGACGCAGGTGAAGTCGGGCGACAACGCCCTCGGTCTCGAACTCGGGCGCGGCTTCTACGGCATGACCAATCCGAACGTGTGGAACTGGCAGAGCCCGCCATTCCACGACGAACCGGTCGCACGCGCGCTCCTGCGCATCCAATACACAGACGGCACATCCAAAGACGTCGTCACCAGCAACGACTGGAGCATTCACGACGGCCCCACCGTGCTCGACGACCTCTATGGCGGTGAGACGTATGACGCGGCCAAGACCCAGCCCGGCTTCGACACCGTCGGCTTCGACGCCGGCGACTGGGGTTCGGCCAGCGAGGCCGCGGGGCCGAAGGGCAAGCTGATCAACCAGCAGCAGCAGCCCATCCGAGTCACCGAAGAGCTGCCCGCGACCGAGGTGACCAAGGTCGCCGACGGGGTGTGGCGCGTGATGTTCTCGCGTGTGATCGCCGGAACGGTCAAGTTCACGGCGCAGGGATCAGCGGGCACCACGATCCGCGCGCAATATGGCGAGAAGCTCACGGCCGACGGCCGGGTCAACTTCTCCAACAACGGCGGATTTGCCAACGGCTTCCAGACCGACCGCTTCATTCTGGCCGGCACCGGATCGCCCGAGACCTGGGGCGGCAAATTCTCGTACAAGGGCTTTCAGTACATCGAGGTGACCGGATGGCCGGGCTCCGACGCGCCGCCCCTGACGGCGTTCACCGCCGAGGTGCTGCACACCGATGCTCCCGAGACCGGCTCGTTCGAGAGCTCCAACCGCATCATGAACGAGACCCACCGGGCGGTGGTCGACACCCTGCTCAACAACATCCACTCCATACCGACCGACACCCCGATGTTCGAGAAGAACGGGTGGACCGGCGACGCGGCCGTGGGCGCCGAGATGTTCCTGATGAACCTCGACACTCAAAACCTCTTCGAGAAGTGGATCGGCGACATCAACGATTCTCGCGACGCCAACGGCGCGCCGCTGGTCATCGCCCCGAGCTCCGGCCAGTGGGGCCAGTGGGGCCCCGCGCAGCCGTGGCACTCGGCCTTCGTCCTCATTCCCTGGTGGCTCTACCAGTACGGCGGAGACGAGCAGGTTCTCGCGAAGTACTACGACAGCATGGCGAGCTACGTCGATCTCGAGTTCAGCCGCTCGCCCGGCGGAGTCGTGGCCGAGAACAGGCTCGGCGACTGGGTAAGCCCCGAAGCGAGCCCCGCCGGCGGCAACGCCCCCGAAGACTCGCGAGTCAGCGGAACGGCTTACCTCTACACGATGCTCACCTCGATGTCGAAAACGGCGACGCTGCTCGGCAAGCCGGGCGACGCCGCCAAATTCGACGCCAATGCCGCGGTCGTGAAAGAGGGCTTCAACCGGGCGTTCCTCGACTCGGCTTCGGGCTACTACCGAGGCTCGGGTGACGCCGGATACCGGCAGACCCACAACGCGCTGGCCCTCGCATTCGGCCTTGCGCCCGACGACGCAATGGCTCAGCGCATCGCCGACAGCCTCGCGGCCGACGTGGTGGCGAAAGGCAACAAGCTCAACACCGGCTCACTCGGATCGAAGTACCTGCTGCCCATGCTGACGAAATACGGGCATGCCGACCTCGCCTACGCCGTTGCCGTGGGAACGGAGTACCCGAGCTGGGGCTACATGATCGAGAACGGTGCGACCACCATGTGGGAGCACTGGTCGCTGGATGCCCGCAGTCGCGGACACTACTTTCTCGGCACCGTCGACGACTGGTTCTACCACGACGTGGCGGGCATCAAGAGTTCTGAGACGACCGGCTACCGGAACATCACCATCGACCCAGCCGTCACCGATCAGCTCGAGTGGGCAAAGGGCACAACGCAGACCCCTTTCGGCCCGGTGAGCACCGACTGGAGACGTTCGGGCTCGCAGCTCACGCTCGCGACCCATGTACCCGTCGGCTCGAGTGCCGTCGTGCACCTGCCGACCGCCAGCCGCTGGGCTGCGACCGAGGGCGGGCTCGCGCTCGACGAGGTCGAGGGCGTGCACTCGGTCGCCGTCGCCAACGGCGAAGTTCTCGTCACCGTCGGCTCGGGCGACTACTCGTTCGTCGTCGACGATGAGGCAGAGGCGGTAGGCGCGATCCTCGACCGGGTCGACGAACTCGCCTCGGCCGTCGACGCTGCCCACACCGCGGGCGACCTCACCGACGAGCAGCACACGGCCGGCTCCTCCGCCATCGCCGCGTTGCGGGCGAAGGTCGTCTCGGCACTGGGCACGGTTCAGTCCGGTGATGCCACGGCCGGGGCGAAAGCCGTGGCCGCCGCACTTGCTGACCTCGGCACCGTCGACACCTGGATCGCATCGCTTTCCGCAGGTGACACGCAGACCGCGCTGGCAGCTTCAGCAGCAGCCGTGCGCGCGTCGATCGACTCGACCGTCTCCGCGCTCCTCGGCGTCTCGGCAACCGCCACCGGCGTGCGCCCCGCGTTCAAGCCGGGCGAGGTCGGCGCAATCGCAGCGACGGTGACGAACGCCGGATCCGCCGATCTGGGCGCCGTCACGGCCTCGCTCGGCGGGCTCGATGCCGCATGGGCGACGGCCTCGTCGCCGACGACCGTTGCCGGCGCTCTCCCCGCGGAGGCGACGGCATCCGGTGAACTTGCCTTCACCGTTCCGCTCGAGCAGGTGCCGGGCTCGGTTCCGGCCACCGTGCAACTCAGCTACGCGTTCGACGGCGCCACGATCGGGCTCCTGGTCGACACGAAAATCGTCGTCGATTCACCGGTTCAGTTCTCGAGTGCGACGGTCGATCCCACGACCGTGGCACCCGGTGAGACGGCGACGGTGGTCGCCGTCGTGCACAACTCGGGCGGGCAGGCCGCCGTCGGTCACCTCCAGGTCGGCGTCCCGGCCGGCTGGACCGCTCCGCTCGACACCGCCGACACGATCGTTCCGGCCGGGGGCGACGTGACCCTGCGTGTGCCCGTCTCGGTTCCGTTCGGGCTGCCCCAGGCATCCACGTCTGTGGCACTCGACGTGTCGTTCGTCGATGCCGGAACGGCGTTCGCGTCGGCATCCGTGCCTCTCACCGTCGCACTCGCCCCGTTGCCCGATGCGGCCGGCCAGCTCGACCATATCGACCTCGGCAACACGGCCGACGAGCAGGCGCACCGCCTCACGGCATCCAGCTCGTCGGGCGCGAACACCGAGGCCGGGGTGACCCGTCGCTACGCCGGGCACCTGACCGACTTCTCGTACTTCGAGTTCGATCTGAAGGTCACCAAGGGCCAGCCGTTCGTGCTGCGCTCGATCGAGACCTACGACAGGCCGCAGACGAAGAAGTACAAGATCTACGTCGACGGCACAGAGGTGACGACCAGGCTGTTCAGCCACACCGGCGGACTGGGCACGGAGACGTATGAGATTCTCGTCGACGCGTCGTTCGCAGCCGGTGACACGGTGCGCGTGAAGTTCGAGAATCTCAACGATCACACCTTCTACGACCCGTCTATCGCCGACGTGTGGAGCCTGCCCGTGGCGGCCGACACGACCGCCCCCGTGGTGGTCGGACACACGACTCCCTCGACGCCCAACCGGGCGACAGGCTGGTTCACCACGGCTCCCGTCACGGTTTCGTTGCAGGCGCAAGACGACCGCTCCCCCGCAACCGACGTCGAGATCTCGTACGGCGTCGACGGCGATGAACTCGCGCCGTACTCGGCGGAGGTCAGCATCGACGACGAGGGATCGCATACGGTGTCGTTCCAGGCACGAGACGTGGCCGGCAACGTCAGTGACGAACAATCGCTGCCTGTGAAGATCGACACGGTTGCTCCGACCACGACAGCGAAACTCGGCGACACCTTCGAGGATGCTCCGGCCGGCTCGCAGGGCGGGCCCGTCTCGACCGGGCCGGGCACAGTGAGCTTCGCGGCCACCGACAAGACCTCCGGGGTCGCGTCGACCGAGTTCCGAGTGAACGGCGGCGCCTGGGCATCCGGCGCGTCTGTCGTGCTCAGCACGGCCGGCACCTCGACGGTCGAGTACCGCTCGACCGACGTTGCCGGCAACGTCGAGAAGAGCACCTCGCTCACCGTGACGATCGAGGTTGCCGATGTGACCGCTCCGACGGTCGCCGCGACGATCTCGAACGCCGGGCTGAACGGTTGGAACCTGGAAGGCGCGGCGCTGTCACTCGCCGCCGAAGACGATCAAGACGGAAAGGTCCTGGTCGAATACCGTCTCGGCGACGACGCGTGGAGCACGTACACCTCGCCGGTCGAGCTGCCCGAGGGTGTGAACGTCGTGCAGTTCCGGGCGACGGATGTCTCGGGCAACGTGAGCGCGACGCAGTCGGTCACCGCGCAGGTCGACGCCACGGCGCCGGATGTGTGGGGTTGGCTCACGAAGACCGGCCGCGTGGCCGTCGTCGGTTCTGATCCGGCCGGGTCGGCTGCGGTCACCGCATCCGGAATAGCGCGAGTGCAGTATTCGCTCGACGGCACTACGTGGGTCGACGGCCTGCACGCACTGGTCGCCACGGAGCCACTGCCGACCTCGCTCAGCCTTCGGGCGGTCGATGTCGCCGGCAATGTGGGCTCGGTCGTGAAGCTCACACGGGCGGCGGCGCCCTCTGCGCTGACCGTAGAACCCGGATCGCGTCTGCTCATCGAGGCGAGCGGCTTCCGGGCAGGCCAGTCGGTGCGCATCGAGCTGCACTCGGCGGTGGCTGTGCTCGGCACCGTCGCGGCAGACGAGCTCGGCGTCATCGCGGCGCTGGCAACGGTTCCCGCGGACTTCGCCGCCGGCGAGCACGAGCTCGTACTCGTGGCCGATGAGGCAACCGGCGGGCCGGGCGGCTCAGGGTCTGGCGGCTCAGGGACTGGCGGCTCAGGTTCGGCCGGCTCGGGAACCTCCGGGTCGAACAGCCTGACGCTGCCGACGAACGTCCTGGCGACGACAGGGTTCCCGGCCTGGGGCGGCCTGCTCGCAGGCGGAGTTCTCGCCGCATTGGGAGCCGCGCTTCTGGTACTGCGGAGTCGTCGCCGAGCACACTGACCTCGGGTCCCCCCCGCGGATAGACGCACACTCCGACAACTGACATGACGCAGCTGGCGACCTGGAATTCCTCCAGGTCGCCAGCTGCGTCATCTCACCGAGACACCGCACGTTTCGGCACGAATGGATGCGCGCGGCGCCCTGCCAGGGTCAGCCCCGGTGAATGGGCAGGATGCCGAACGCCTTCGCCAGGCGGTCGATCTTCTCGGCACGGCCGAGCCTCGGCAGGTCGCTGCCGTCGCGGATGACTCGGCCACGCGCCTCGAAGTCGTCGAGAAAGTCGCGCGCCCACGTGGCATCCGAGACTGTGGGGCTGATCGTCTCGTTGATCACCGCGAGCTGGTCGATATCGAGGCACAGCTTGCCCGTGAGGCCCAGGGCCACGGCGTGCTCCGACTTCTGGCGCAGCACCGGGTGGTTGCTGCCGACCGTCGGCCCGTCGATGGGGCCGGGCAGGTCGCCGATACGGCTGGCCACGACGAGACGCGAGCGCGGATACGCCATGGCGAGGTCGTCGGCGCTCGTGCCCGTGTCGCGGCGGTAGTCGCCGCTGCCGAAGCCGAGTCGGAACGCTCCACGGGCACGCGCGATCGACGGCGACTCCTCGATGCCGAGGGCCGACTCGACGAGGGCGAGAATCGGCACGGTGCCGCCGAGGCGGTCGAACGTCTCGGTCACCTGCTCCGCCGATTCCGTCTTCGCGAGCATCACGCCCGAGAGCCCGGGAACACCTTTGAGGCCGTCGACGTCGTCAGACCAGAACTCGGTGGTGCGGTCGTTGATGCGCACCCAGCCCGCGCCGCCGCCGGTGAGCCAGTCGATGACCGAACCGCGCGCATCCGCCTTCAGTTTCGGGTCGACAGCGTCTTCGATGTCGAGGATGATCTGGTCGGCGCGCGACCGGGCGGCCGGGTCGAAATCTTCAGAGCGGATGCCCGAGACGAGCAGCCAGGAGCGCGCGATTCGAGGGTCGATGGTCGATGCGGTCATGTGCTGTCAATTTCTTTATCGGCGTGAGAGGCGCAGGCGCCGACCGTGTCGATCGGCGCTGGCCACGCTATCGCGCTCCGCTGCGCGTGCCTCAGCATCGTATCGAACGTTGCCTGACCGTGCGGCCTGTCCGTAGTCAGCGGACGCCTCAGTGCGCGCGAAGCGACGCCGCGCACGTCGACAGCATCGCGCGCAACGCATCCTGCTCGGCCGGATCGAGGCCCGACTTCATGCGGTCTTCGACCGCCTTGACGGCGGCGGTTGCCGTGGCGAGCTGGGCGCGTCCCGCGGCAGTCAGCTTCGTCGGCAGTGCGCGCCCCGAGGCGGGCTGCTCCGAACGCGTCACGAGCCCGTCTGCCTCGAGCGCCTGCAGCAGCACGTTCATCGCCTGCCGGGTCACGAAGGTTCCGCGGGCGAGCTCGGAGTTCGACAGCCCGGGCCGCTGAGCGAGCAGCTCGAGGCAGGAGTAGTGCGTGACGCTCATGCCCAGCGGGCGCAGCACCGACTCCATCGCCGTGCGCAGCGCGCTGGAGACTTCTTTCATCAGGTACCCCAACGACGTCTCCAATTCGATTCCCGCATTGCCTTGACTCATGTCAATATTCTGACATACTTGAGTTGTCAACAAACTGACATCGACAAGGAGAACATCATGACCGCATCCGGCCCCGGCTTCATCTCACTTCAGGTTCGCGACCTCGACGCATCCGCTGCGTTCTACGAAAAGTACCTCGGCATCACCCGCCAGCCCGGCCCGCCCCACGCCATCGTCTTCGGCACGACGCCCGCCGCCTTCGCCGTTCGCGACGCCGCGCCCGGCGTCGACCTGAACTCGGGCGCCCAGCTCGGCCTCGGCATCGGCGTGTGGATGCACGCACCAGACGCGCAGGAGATTCACGACACCCTGGTGGCCGACGGATTCACGATCACGTCTGCGCCCGTCGACGGCCCGTTCGGTCGCACCTTCACCTTCGCCGACCCCGACGGCTACGCCATCACCCTGCACGACAAGGCCTGATCCATGAGCCGACTCGAGACGATGCACGAGGTCATCGGGCCCTGGTCGCTTGAGACCAGCAAGCGATTCTGGGAGGGCTTCACACCCGGCGAACTCGCTCCTCAGACGCAGACAGAGGGCATCCGAACTCTCTTTGTCTGCGACACCGATTGGCAGCGAGTGGATGCTGTGGTCACCCAGGAGGGCACGTCGGCCCGCATCGTGGTCGACGGCCCGGGCGACCTCGAGGCAGCCACCGAGCAGGTGCGGCGGCTGCTCTCGATCGATATCGACGGGCGCGAATGGCCGGATGTGGCGGCTCGCGACGCGGTGATCGCGGATGCGCAACGACGGCTTCCCGGGTTTCGGCCGTGCGGGTTCTTCTCACCCTACGAGGCGGCCGCGTGGTCGGTGCTGTCGCAGCGGGTGCAGATGCGGCAGGCCGCGGCCACCAAGACGAGGCTCACGCAGCAGCTCGGCGACGACGGCGCGTTCCCGTCGCCCGAGGCTCTGCTCGGTGCGTCGCTCGACCTGCCGGGGCGCAAGGCCGAGTACCTGCGCGCGGTCGCCGAGGCGGCCCTCGATGGGCACCTCTCGGGGTCATACCTGCGCTCATTGCAGCCGGCCGACGCGCTCGACCGGGTGCAGAGCATCCTGGGGCTCGGGCCGTTCGCGGCCGAGCTCGTGGTGATCCGCGGGGCGAACTTCGCCGATGTGCTGCCCCGCAACGAACGTCGGTTGAACGATGAGATTGTGAAGCGCTACGGCCCCAATCGTCCGGTCGATGAGATCACCGAAGCGTGGAAGCCGTTCCGTTCATGGGCCTCGGTGCACCTGCGCGCGCTGCGCGGGCTCGCGGCGTAGCGAGTCTGCAGTGACCCGCCTTGTCCTTTTCCACACTTGACCCCCGAAGGGGGCACGGAGGGTTATAGCCCAGGCGGGCGATGTTGTCGACCCACATGTGAGGTCGCCGCGATTGGCGTACTCATGAATAGTGCTCGTTATTGACGCGCATCTCGACAAGATGAGGGAGATTGTAATGATCGACAGCAGCAGGCTCGACACTCTGACGGGTGCCACCGTGCTCGACAACGACGGCGACAAGATCGGATCCGTCGGCCAGGTGTACATCGACCCGTCGACCGGCGCCGCCGCGTGGCTGACCGTGAAGACCGGACTCTTCGGAACGGGCGAGTCGTTCGTTCCCGCCACCGACGCATCCTACGAGGGAGACGACGTGCGCGTCGGCTATGCCAAGGCTTTCGTCAAGGACGCACCCCGCGTCGACGCCGGCGGAGCCCTCGACGATCACGACACCGATGCGCTCTACAACTACTACGGCTTCGGCTCGACCGAGAACGCCGGCGGCAGCACGGCGACCGACGGCACCGTCGGGTACGACACGTCTGGTCCCACGACCGACGATGCGATGACTCGGTCTGAGGAGCACCTCGAGGTCGGCACAGAGCGTGTGGAGACCGGACGTGCACGCCTGCACAAGTACGTCGTCACCGAGCAGGAGACCGTCACGGTTCCTGTCAGCCACGAAGAGGTTCGCGTCGTTTCAGAGCCCATTACAGAGCGCAACGCCGGCGACGCGTTCGATGGTCCCGACATCAGCGAAGAAGACCACGAGGTCGTGCTGACCGGCGACCGAGTCGTGACCGAGACCGAGGCCGTGCCCGTCGAACGAGTGCACCTCGACACGACGACGGTGACCGAGCAGGAGACCGTCTCGGGTGACGTGCGCAAGGAGCGCATCGAACTCGATGGCGATCAGACCGGCACCACGCCCCGGGTCTGAGAACACAACTGAGACAGGAGTACGACGATGACTGATTTCGAAGGCGACCGCCGCGACAGGCGTGAGGCCCACGAGCAGGGGTCGGGCCCTCAGGGTTCGGTTCCGCTCGAAGAACGAAGCACGCTCCGAG
The DNA here is from genome assembly GCF_964263775.1 of Agreia sp. Classification (NCBI taxonomy): domain Bacteria; kingdom Bacillati; phylum Actinomycetota; class Actinomycetes; order Micrococcales; family Microbacteriaceae; genus Agreia; species Agreia sp. The sequence goes on from NZ_CAXVWM010000012.1 coordinate 25,205, forward strand.
AAGAAGTGATCGGCCGCGAGCGAGAAGAGTTCGGCGGCATCAAATTCGGATCAGCGTTCTTCGGCTGGCTGACCGCCACGGGTACCGCCGTCATCCTCACGGCCCTCGTCGCCGCCACGGGCGCGGCGATCGGCCTAGGGGCCACCGACGGCGGGCAGGCCTCGGTGAACGAGGGCGACGCGACGACGATCGGCATCGTCGGCGCCATCGCCCTGGTCGTCGTGCTCCTGGTCTCATACTTCGCCGGCGGCTACGTCGCGGGCAGGATGGCCAGGTTCGACGGCCTGAAGCAGGGGCTCGCCGTGTGGCTGTGGGCGATCGTGATCGCCGTCGTCGTGGCCATCATCGGCGCGATAGCAGGCAGCCAGTTCAACGTGCTCGCGAACCTCAACAGCTTTCCTCGCGTTCCGATCAACGAGGGAGCCCTGACCACCGGTGGCATCATCACCGCCGTGGTTCTCGCGCTGGCCAGCTTGGCCGGCGCCCTTCTCGGCGGCGTTGCAGGCATGCGCTTTCACCGCAAGGTCGACCGCGTCGGCCTGGGGCGGTGACCGCGGTGCTTCCATCGAAGAACATTCAAAGCATCATCGGCGCCACACTCTTCGGCGTCGATGAGGAGAAAATCGGTCGCGTAGCTCAGGTATTCGTCGACGCCCAAGACGGTCACCCCACGTGGGCCGAGGTTCACGTCGGGGCCCTGGGTCGACACTCGACGTTCGTTCCGCTCGACGATGCCACGTGGGAGCACGACGACGTCACGGTGCCGTTCACGAAAGAACTCGTGAAGAATGCTCCGAGGCCGGATGCGGACGGCGGTCTGGATCCAGCGCAGGAAGACGAGTTGCGGCGGCACTACAGGCTCGGCGACGATACGTCGTCAGACCGGGTGTCGGATCGGAGATCGGATCGGAGATCGGATCGGGATGGCGAGACATCGTCAGACCGGGGCTCGGATCATGACTCCGAGTTCAGGTCGGCCCCGGCCGAACCCGGGCTCGACGAGGATGGCGTGCTCTGGGAGGAACGCGTCGTCGTGCAGAAGGAGCGCGTGCCGGTCGCGAAGGTTCACCTCGAGAAAGAGACCGTCACCGAGCAGCGCGAGGTGTCGGCCGACGTTCAGAAGGAGCGCGTCGCGGTCGAGGAGACCGTCACGAAGAACGACTCCGTCTGAGCGGCGAACGTATCCGCGCCCGCTGGGGCTATGGGCGCCGAGTCGTCCGGCAGCGGATGAACCGAGTGGGCGCGGATGCCGCGGCCGCAGCGGGCCGCGCCCTCAGGGCACCAGTCCGCCGCCCGCGACCAGCAGGCTGTACCACTCCGGCCTCGTCAACTCGATCTCGGAGCCGGCCGCCGCCTCACGCACGCGCGAGCCCTTCGTCGTGCCGAGCACGAGCTGGATGCGGGCCGGATGCCGGGTGACCCAGGCTGCAGCGATCGCAGTGGGCGTCACGCCGTAGGCGGCCGCAAGCTCGTCGAGCACGTCGTTTAGCTCGGGATAGTTCTCGCGGTCGCCGATAAAGACGCCACCCGTTGCCCCCGCCTGAAACGGCGACCAGGCCTGCACCGTGATGTCGTTGAGTCGGCAATAGTCGAGCACCCCGTTGTGCCGATCGACGGACTGCTCGGCGTGCGCCATGTTCATGGCGAGCCCTGAGGTGATCGACGGTGCGTGCGTAATGCTCAGCTGCACCTGGTTCACGACGAGCGGCTGCGCGACCGACTTCTTGAGCAGCTCGATCTGACCGGGCGTGTGGTTCGAGACCCCGAAGTGCCGCACCTTGCCCTCGGCGTGCAACTGCTCGAACGCGGCGGCCACCTCATCGGGTTCGACGAGCGCGTCGGGGCGGTGCAGCAGCAGCAGGTCGAGGTAGTCGGTCTTCAGCGCCTTCAGCGAACCGTGAACCGAGTCGAGGATGTGTTCGGCCGAGAAGTCGAAGAAGCCAGGGCGGATTCCGCACTTCGTCTGCAGCACCATCTGTTCGCGCTCGGCCGCCGTGTAGTTCAGCGCGTCGGCGAACAGCGTCTCGCACACGTGATCGGGGCTGCCGGGCGTGCCGCCGTAGATGTCGGCGTGATCGAAGAAGGTGATGCCCTCGGCCTGGGCATCGCCCACGAGGGTTCGAATTTCGGATGCCGACAGCTCGGGAATGCGCATCAGCCCCAGAATGTGCTGGGAGACGGTCAGGTCGGTCGTTCCGAGGGTGACGTGTTTCATGCTTCGCAGGTTACCGCGCTGCGCCGACAGTCGGATCGGGCTTGGATCAGATGTTGTCGGTCTCAGCGGGGGTCTGCGTGGGCGTCGGCGTCACGGTGGGGGACGGAGTCGGCGTGGGCGTCTCCGAGACCGAGGGCGACGGCGTGGCAGTGCCGATGAAGTGCGTGTCTTGGGCCTCGCCCGTGCATCCCGCAAGCAGGAGCACCGCGGCCGTTGCGACAATGGAGGTTGCGATCATTTTCTTCATCCTGCAAATCTACGTAGCCGCGGGCATTCGGTGCCGCCCCATAGATTTACGCGCGGGCCGGTGATAGCCGACCCCGCGCATCCGGTCGTTGTGTCGGCCCGCGGGGCTTACGGCCAACCACCCGTCGTCAACGACACCGGGTTCTTGATGCTCGACCGTCTAACGTGAAGGGATGCGACCCTTCCGAACGCTGACCACAGGCATCCGTGTGTTCGGCGGCGCGGCCCGGCTTAAGGCATCCGACTCGTCTCGGCAATTCGTGCTCGTGCACGGCATCGGAACCTCGCATCGCTACATGTCGCGACTACGTACAGAGCTCGAGCTCGACTCGACCGTCTACTCGCTCGACCTGCCCGGCTTCGGCGGCGCAGCCAAGCCGGGGTTCTCGCCGAGCGTGCGTGAGATGGCTCTCATCATGGCCGCGTCACTCGACGAACTCGCGGTGCGCGACGCCGTGCTGGTCGGGCACTCGATGGGAGCGCAGTGGGCGGTCGAACTCGCCCTGCTGAGGCCCGATCTCGTGTCTCGAGTCGTGGCCATCGGCCCGGTCACCGATGTCGCGCACCGCACGCTGTTGGCCCAAGCCCGGGCCCTGACCGTCGACATTCTGGGCGAGCCGCCGCTGACCAACGCCGTCGTCTTTATCGACTACCTGCGCTGCGGCTCGCGCTACTACCTCGCTCAGTCGAAGCCCATGCTGAGCTACCCCATCGACGAGCGCGTCGCCTCGCTCGCCCAGCCGCTGCTCGTCATGCGCGGCGGCAACGACCCCATTGCGGGCGACGACTGGTGCCGGGTGCTCGTGTCGCGGGCGCCGAACGGATGCCTCGTCACAGTTCCCCGCAACAGGCACGTCGTTCAGTTCACGGCCCCGAAAGCCGTCGCCGGGGCGATCCGAAGCTTCGTGGCGGAAGAACTCGGGCGACCTGCGGCTCGCCCCGCACGCGCGAGGGCATCGGCGTGAGGGGGTCGCCGTGAGGGCGTTCCGCATCGCGGGATGGTGGGCACGCGACTACGCCTACGCCCTCTACTGGCAGGCCCGGGCGATCATCGCGCGAACCGATGCGGCCTCGTTCCGGTCGGGCGCGGCCACGTCGATCGTCGTCATTCCCGGCGTGTATGAGACGTGGCGCTTCATGCAGCCGCTGATCCGGGCCCTGCACGGCCGCGGGCATCCGGTGTTCGTCGTCGACGCGCTCAGCTGGAACAACCGGCCCGTCGTCGAGGCCGCCGAGCTCGTGTCGGCGTTTCTCGCCGAGCATGAGCTGAGCGACGTGGTGCTCGTGTCGCACAGCAAGGGCGGACTCATCGGCAAGTACGTCATGAGCGTGGGCAGCGAGGCGGCCCGGGTCAGGTCGATGCTGGCCGTCGCCGCCCCCTTCGGGGGCTCGGTGTACGCGCGATTCATGGTGCTGCCGAGCCTGCGCATCTTCTCGCCGAAAGACGCCACGATCCTCGCACTCGCGCACGACGAGTCGGTCAACGCCCGCGTCGTGTCGGTCTACGGGGAATTCGATCCGCATGTTCCCGCGGGCAGCGAACTCGTCGGCGCCAAGAACGTGCGGCTCGACACGGGCGGGCACTTTCGCGTGCTCGCGCATCCCCGCGTGCTGGCCGAGCTGGCCGTGCTGGCGGAGTAGCGGTCAGACGGGTTCAGTCCATGACCTCGAGGCGCTCGCGCAGGCCCGCCACGATGCGGGCCTCGCTGTCGTAGTAGGCGAGACCCCAGTCGGCCACCATGGCGGCGTAGCGAACGTCGTGCTCGTCTCCGAGCATGTTGCGCACACCCTGCAGGTCGGCCCGGCGCGCCGACAGGTCATGCAGATGCCCATCGAGCATCGCACCCAATGCATCGGGCGTCGACAGTCGCCCCATGAGCAGGCGCAGGGCCACCGGGTGCTTGAGAATCGGAAAGCCGACCTCGCCGTGGAAGAGCCACGTCTGCAGCTGCTCTTCGCCGAGTTCGGTCACGCGATAGCGGGCGGGGCCGTCGGATGGGGCCGTCTCGACGAACTCGGCCTCGGAGAGTTTGCGCAGCTCGGTGTAGATCTGACTCATTGCCGGGCTGACCCAGTAATAGCGCAGCGTGAAGTCGGCGCGCTGCTTGAGTTCGTAGCCGGTCATGCCGTCGGGGTTCTCGCGGTCGAATACGAGCAGGCCCAGCAGCGCGTATGCCGTCGTCGACAGAGTGGATTCGCCCATGGACATCACTCTAGGTTCCTGATAGGTATATTCCTACTAGGAACACACTCGAGCGCGAACCGCACAGGCGCTACAGAACGGCAGGATAGGCACATGCCTCTTGAATCGAATCCCATCACGACCCTGTTCGAGAACTACACGTCGGCCGTACTCGCCAAAGACGTCGATCGGTTCCTCGAGCTCTACTCCGACGACACCCTCGTCTTCGACTCGTGGGGCATGTGGGAGTTCGCGGGCGTCGATGCGTGGCGCCCGATGGTGACGATGTGGTTCGAGAGCCTGGGCGACAAGCTGTGCGAAGCACGCTTCACCGAGGTCGTGGCCACGGTGCGCGACGACGTGGCGTTCGCGCACGCCGCCGTGCGCTACGCCGAGGTCACGGAAGACGGCGAACAGGTGGACTCGATGATGAACCGCATCACCGTGACGCTCGAGAAGAGCGACGGCGAGTGGAAGATCACTCACGAGCACACCTCGATGCCGCTCGACATGGAGAGCGCGAAAGGCATCTTCGACGCCTACGAGAAGCGCGACGCGCGCTGATCTCCGCCGCCTTCCGAAGACGGCCATTGGGGCCTATACCAAGACGAAGACCGCGACCGAGGTGTTCGCCTTCGAGCTCGATCGACGACTCAAGGCCGCCGGTCTGCCGGTTGCATCCGTGGCGACTCGTCCCGGCGTCGGGGTCGACGCGAAGACGCCGCAGCGTGCCGGCATCCGGGATGCGACGACGCCGTACCAGAGAAATCCCTACACGCCGTGGGCACAGGGCAAAGACCCGGCGGCGTGGTCGAGCGTGCGGGCGTTGACCGACCCGGCGGTTCGCGGAGGAGAGTACTTCGCGCCGCGTGGCCGCGTGCGAGGCGAGCCGGTTCAGATCGAGACGCCCGCTCGAACGGCCGCCCCCGGCGCGGCTGTCGCCGAACGGGTCTGGCGTCAGGTCGAAGAACTTGCAGGCGTGGACATCACCATCTGACCGTCCCAGCACAGTCAAGGGCTGGAGATGCCGGCGGCGACGTGGTTAGCCTGAGGCTTCGTTCGACGCTTAGGAGCACAATGAACACGTCCTCACTCATCAATCAGGTCAATGAGTCTCTCGCCACCCTCGGCGAAGGTCCTTTCGTGACCGTCACGTCTTCAGACGTCGGCGACGGCGCCGTCGTGTCGGGAAAACTGGACGGCCGCATCCTGCGCGTCGAGTTCTTCGAGGAGGGCAGCGGCGACGAACCCGAAAAGGGTCACACCGTCGAGATCATCGACGACGCCACGGGCGAAAGCCTCGGCAAGGGTCGCGGTGATTCCACGTTCGCCGATGCCATCTCGTCGCACAGCTGGGCCGGCACGATCGAAGCGCTCAAGAAGCTCGGCTAGTCACTCGAGCCGTTCACCAGGACGGACTGCGTCGAGGCCGGCGTTTCGCGCTGACGCACGCGGCGCGTCTCGATTCCGTCCTGTTGAGCGATCGGCGCCCGGTCAGCCCTTCGGGCCTCCGCGCATCTCGATCGCGATCTGCGACGCGTCGACGATCTGCAGGGCGTAGGCCAGCACATCCGCGTCGAAGGTGCCGTGGTCTCGGGCCTCGAGCAGCGCCGCGCGCTGCGCCTCGAGTACAGCCAGCTCGTGCTCTTTCGCCGAGAGAAAGCCCTGCGTGGACTGCTCGGCGGGCTGCCCCGGGGGAACCGCGTCGCCGCTCGTTTTCATCAGCTGCATCAGCCGCGCCCGCTCGGCATTCGTCTTCTCGTCGACCGCGGCCTGATCGACCTTCGGAGCGATCGCCCGCAGCAACGCGGCGATCGTTCCACCCTGCACGAGCAGCGACATCACCGCCACGGCGAACGCGATGAGTACCAGCACCGACCGCTGCGGCGTGTCGTCGGGCAGGGTCTGCGCGGCGGCCACCGTGACGGCCCCGCGCATGCCGGCCCAGACGACGGCGGTGCCATCCCGCCAGCCGAGCGGCGCGTTGCGGAAGTACGTTATGTCGGCGAGGGACTGCACGATGCGACGACCGAATCGCTCGATCTGGCCCTGTGACGGCATGCGCCGACGCCCACTGCCGGGCCCGAACATCTGCTCGGCACCCTCGGGCGTGCTCATCTTCTCGCGTATGTCGAGCATCCTGTCCTGCAGCTTCACGTTGCGGGCGCGCAGGCGCGACAGCACCCAGAGCAGCGGTGCCACATACGCCGCGCGCACCAGAATCGTGAGCACGAGCGCACCCGCCGCGATGAGCACGGCGACGCCGGTCCCCTCGTGGTCCCGCTCGACGTTTGCCACGATCGATGAGATCTGCACCCCCATCGTGAGAAAGACGGCGCCCTCGAGCACGAGTTCGACCGTGCGCCAGTTCTGCGAATCCGAGAGCCGGTTCTGCGCCGACAGATAGCGCGGTGCCCGGATGCCCGTGATCAGCCCGGCGACGACGGCACCGACGAGACCGGATGCGCCCAACAACTCGGTGGGCACGGCAGCGGCGAACGGCACCACGAACGAGATGACGGTGTTCACGGTGGGATCCGTGACGCGCTTGCGGATGACGAGGTTGCCCCAGCCGACGAGCAGTCCGATGATGATGGCGATCATGACGGAGTAGGCGAACGTTCCGGCCGCTCCCCAGAACGAGAACGATGCGGCCGTGGCCACAATCGCGGTGCGCAGCAGCACCAGCGCGGTCGCGTCGTTCAGCAGGCTCTCGCCCTCGAGTATCGCCACGACCCGTTTCGATACCGAGGTCTGCTTGACGATGGAGGTGGCCACGGCATCCGTCGGACTGATGATCGCGCCGAGGGCGACTCCCCAGGCGAAGCCGAGATCAGGGATCACGAGCATGAAGAAGAGGCCGAGCACGAGCGAGCTGGCGATGACCAGGGCGACCGACAGGCCGCTGATTGTCAAGAATTCCCGACGAAAGTTCATGGCCGGCATCGACACGGCCGACGAGTAGAGCAGTGGAGGAAGCACGCCGGCGAGGATCCACTCCGGTTCGATCTCGATCGTGTCGAACAGGGGCAGAAAGCTGGCCGCCACGCCGATCGCGACGAGTATGAGCGGCGACGCGATGCCCAACCGCCTTCCGAGCACGGTCGATGCGGCGATCACGGCGAAGGCGATCACGAAGACGACGAGGAGTTCTGTCACGACACCAGAGTGGCATGGCGACCGCGCTCACAGGGCACGTCACAATTAGTCCGACCTCATATCATCCCATCTGATATTATTTTGAACATGACCTCGACACCTTCTCCCTTCTGGTCCGCGCCATTACCTGCCGCAAAGCCGCCAGCCGAGACGGCTCTCTACCGTCTCCCGACGGGCGTCTACACCACTCGCGCCGCGTTGGCCGTGTCAGGCGGCTCGATTCTGGACAAACGGTCTTTCGCCGCCACGGCCGTGCTGATCAGTCACCCGCACGGTGATCTCTTGATCGACGCCGGGTTCGGTATCCATGTGAAAGAGCACCTGAAGATGCTGGCGCGAGTGGAACGCGCGCCATACAAGCTCGGCAAGACCGTAGCCGAGCAGCTGAACGCCGCAGGTTACGACTGGTCCCGAATGCTGGGAGTGCTCGTGACACACACGCACTGGGACCACGTCAGCGGTCTGGATTCGCTGAAGGTGCCGGTGTGGATCAACTCCGAGGAACTCCGCTACGGAGCCAGCGATGCCCACGGCGCGGTATTCAGAGAAGTGTCACAGAACCTGGACATTCACGAGTACAAGCTCACCGGCCCCGCGTACCTGGGATTTCCCGCCAGCTTCGACGTCTACGGTGACGGGTCCGTCGTCGTGGCTTTAGCAGGCGGCCACACATTCGGCTCCGTCGTCGTCTTCGTCACGCTTCCCAGTGGCGAACGATACGGCTTCATCGGTGACCTGACCTGGCAGATGGACGGCATCACCCGTGGTGCTGAACGGCCGTGGATGCTTCGACGCATGGCCGACGTCGATGCCGAGACCGTTCGCCTAGGCCTTCAACGCAGCATCGCGCTCAGCAAACTGATGCGGATCGTCCCTGCTCACGACGTCGGCGCTTACGATTCCATCCCCCAGCTACCCGTCCCCTACCCCCATGCTGATGCGTGAGAATACGACCATGCCCACTTCGAGAATCGCCGAATCCGATGACGATAAGACAGACGAGACTCAGGCTTATTTCTTACTCGGGCCGGGGCCAGACTCGGAACTGACCTGGTTGCTGCATCGAGCGGCTCAGCGCCTACATACCGCCGTCGGAGCTGAGGCGGAACGACACGGCTTGACCCTCCGCGACCACATTCTTCTGAGTGCGCTCGACAAGACGCACGGACTCACCCAGATCGAACTGGGTCGAGCTCTCGGAATGGACAAGACAACCCTCGTAGCCGAGCTCGATCGTCTGGAAAAGGTCGGACTTATCGAGCGACATGCCGACCCGCGTGATCGCCGTGCACGTAGTCCCGCTCTTACTGCCGACGGAGACCGCCTCAGGGCGGCCATTGCAGGGAAGGCGGCGCACGCAGAACAGTTGGCCGTGCAGTCTGTTGACCCGGCACTCCTCGGGCACCTCCGTGACGCGCTCTACTCCATCATCAACACCACGGAAGACCCAGGATCTTGCATATGAGCACCGCCGATCGTGTCGAGGCAGGCCGTGCCACCTATGCGAAGAACTTCGGAGTCACCCCCGACGAGGCCGAGACGATGCTCGCCGATCTGATGATTCTCCTCACCGCCTACGTTGGCCAGCCCGCACCTTCGGTCGCGATGAGCAGCGTCCTCTCCTCCGCTCCGCAGGCCAACGAGTCCAGCACCGGCTGACGTCGACATCGTCCGGGCCGAAGCCGGCAACGCCGGATCAGCTCTTCGTCAGGAGTTCTCCTGTCTGATCCGTCGACCCTCTTCGATGTCCTTCTTCTCGGCCGCCTCGGTCTTGTCGCTCTTGCGGGTGTCGCGGGGCGGCAACTGGATGTCCTCTTCCGCGGCTATTCCGGCCTGCAACTGTCGACCTCGTTCGAGTTCGGCGTCGAATTCCGCGCCGAAGAGCAGGGCGAGGTTCGCGATCCAGAGCCAGAGCAAGAAGATCACGACGCCGGCCAGCGGGCCGTAGTTCTTGTCGTAGTTCGCGAAGTTCGCCACGTAGATTCCGAAGAGCAGCGACGCGATCACCAGCACGACGAGCGCGACGAACGCGCCCATGCTCATCCAGCGGAATTTGGGCTGCTTCGCATTGGGCGTCGCGTAGTAGAGGATCGCGATGATGAGCACCACGACGAGCGCCAGCACGGGCCACTTCGCGATCGACCAGACCACCTTCGCCGCCGCGCCCACCCCGAGAGCGTCGCCGATCGCATCCGTCACCGGGCCCGATACCACGAGCAGCAACGCGATGACCAGAATCAAGACGATGGCGATCACGGTGACGAGCAACTGCACCGGCTTCAGCTTCCAGAAAGGGCGCCCCTCGTCGATCTCGTAGATGCGGTTCATCGCACGGCTGAAAGCTCCGACATAGCCCGACGCCGACCAGATGGCCAGGACGATGCCCGAGACGAGGGCGAAGCCGGCCGCGGGCGACGACGAGAACTGCTCGAGCGGCCCTCGGATCGTGTCTACCGTGTCGCCGGGGGCGACCTCTTGCACGATCTCCAACAGCGCATTGATCGCCTGTTTGCCCTGCCCGATCACGCCGAGCAGAGAGACCAGCGCGATGAGTGCGGGAAAGAGCGCGAGCACGCCGTAGTAAGTCAGCGATGCGGCGATGTCCTGACACTGGTCCGACATGAACTCGCGCATCGTCTTGCGCAGAACGTACTTCCACGACCGCTTGTGGAGGTCGTCGGGGCCGTCGGGTTTGCGGGGATCGTCGGGCGATGGCGCGGCTTTACGACGGTCGTCTGTTCCGGTGTCGGTCATCTCTGGTTCCGTTGCTCTCGGTGATCGTAGGGTGTTTGGGCGCACGACGCCCGGGCGGCAACGGCGTGACGCCGCTGCCGCCCGGGCATTTTTACAGGCTGGTTACGAGATGTCGTTCTGCACGGCGTGCTTGGCGTCGGCCGCGCTGCCCTTGACATCGTCGACGGCGCCGGTGGCTTCGCTCTTGACCGTGTCCGCGCCATCCATCGCCTGGGAACGCACGGCCTCGGCTGCGTCCTGAGCCGGACCGCGCAGATTGTCGGCGACCTCTTTGGCGACATCGCTGACTTCGCTGACGAGGGGCTGGGCGGCCTCCTTGACCTGCGATGCGAGTTCTTTCTCCTTGGTGCTGGTCGGCAGCAGCGAGGCCACGAGCGCACCGACACCGAAGGCGATGAGGCCCACGGCGAGGGGGGCGCCCTGCGCCTTGGCAACCGCGGTGTGGGCTGCGCCCGAGACCGATTCGCCCGCGTCATTCAAGTGAGACGAGGCCGAGCCCTTCGCGTCGTCGGCAGCGCCGAACACGCGGTCCTTGACAGAGCTGAACTGCTCGCGGATCTTCGCCTTCTCTCGCTCGACGACCTTCGAGGGCGTGACCTTATCGGCCAGCGCATCGACGTCGCTGCCCAGGTTTCCCCGGGTGCGCTCGATGTCGGCGCGAATCTTGTCTGGGTCGCTTTCGGTGTAGTCAGTCATCGGTTTTCCTCATTCTTCTTCAGTGTTTCGGGGATCTTCTTGAGGGATTCGACGGTGCGGGGTGCCCCGTCGACTTCCTTGAGGGATTTGCGGCCGATCAGGAACAACACGAGCGCGATGATCGCCCACACGACCGCGACGACGACGGCAGACCAGCCGTTGTCGATCAGGTGTCCGAGGCCCCACCAGGCAGCGATCGACAGAAAGAGAACAGCCATGGCGCCGGCGTATCCGGCACCGCCGAGGAGACCGGCTCCCTTGCCTGCACGGCCGGCGGACTGCTTGATCTCGGCCTTCGCAAGCTCGACCTCCTGACGCATGAGCGTGGAGATGTCGCGCGAGACTTCGCCCAGCAGGTCGCCGAGCGACGTCGTGGCGGCTTTCTGCTCAGACGGCGTAGGTGCGTCTGTCATGGTCGACCCGCTTCGGGGTACGTCGTTCCGAGGGCGCCGAGCGTGCCATCGGCGCCGAGGGTGCCGTCAGCCCCGAGCGTACCGGCACTCGAGTACGGGTCAGAGACGGAGGGCGCGGCGTAGCCGGGCACGTCGGTCACGGGAGGAACCGGCGGCAGCGACGGGGCCGCGGATGCGCCCGTCGACGCGGAGCCAGCGCCGAGAGCGCTGTCGGCGTCGTGCTCGTCTTTGGCCTCGGAGGCGAGGTTGCGCACCAGGCGACCTGCGACGACGCCGACGGCGGCAGCGACCGCAATGAAGGTTCCCGGGCGGCGGCGAGCGAAGCGCTTGACCTCGTCGAGCACCGAAGAGGGGTCACGCCCGTCGAGCCAGGAGGCGACGGATCCGGCGCGCGATGCGACGGTCGACACGAGCTCGGATGCGACGCCCTGCTGCTCGGAGTTGTTCGCCATGCTCGACAGTTCGTCGCTCACGGAGCGCAGTCCCGAGGCGACGCGCGCCTGCTGCACACCGGCCTGCTCGGTCAGCTGCGACCGGGATTCGTTGAACAGCTGCTTGGCCTGCTGCTTGGCCTCGGATGCGACCTTGGTCGCCTCTTCCTTGGCGGTGCCGGCGACCTGCTTGGCGTTCTGCGCGGCCTGGTGACCGACTTCGCTCGCCTGCTCCTTGGCTGTGCCTGCGGCCTGTTTCGCGGTGTCGACCGCTCCGGAGGTGCCGGAATCGGTTCCCGGCGTTTCTGCCGTAGAGAACGTGTCTGTCATGAGATGTGCCTTTCGATCGGGTCACTGAACTCGCTGCGGGGCAGCGTGAGCCCTGCAGGTGTCCAAAAGTCTTGTGCACGAATGCTGTTCATGAGCCGGGGTAGCGCCTCACCCCCGAACGGGGTTATATTCCAGCCCTCCGCCCGTTCACCAGGCTCTCCCTTTCAGCGCCGGCGCGCCGGGGCGAATGCCCACAGCCCAAGCGCGAGAAGCACGAATCCGCTCACGACCCCGCTGACCACGGCGATCGGGTCGACGAGGGCGACGAGGCCTCAGCAGAAAACCGGCGACGCCGCAAGCGGTGAGGACAGCACCGAGCACGTGGAATCGCGCGAGGCCGAAGATGCGCGCGAGTGCGGAGAGATGCGTGCCGACCACCACAGCCACCCACGCGACGCCCAGCTCCGGAAAACCCAGACCGGTGAGAATCCGGCTGCAGCCGAAGAGAGCGACGGCCTCGATCGCCACCACCAGCCAATACTTCCACCCGAATGGAGAACGGTCGCCTTGGTGCCCGGCAACGGTCGATGACTCGTCATCGGGCTGCGCCCGACCGCGATGGCCCCGCACACTGAGGATCATGATCGTGACCAGTGCGGCTACAGCGATGGCGATCAGAGCGATGCGCGCGACTGCCGGAAGCGCGGCCGAATTGACCGAAACGAACACCACGCCGAATACACCGGCTATCTGGGAACCCAGCACCTGACCCGCACGTGGCTGGCCGACATCTGTGTCATCGTCATCACTCGCTTCTCAAACGATTATCCCTGCTGCGTGAGAGCTATGCACCAGAGGCGCCGCTTTCTACGAACACGATCTTGTTGCCGTCGGGGTCGACCACCGGCAGAATGCGGAACGAACTCGCGGGCCCGATGCCCCCGTTCTCGATGCCGGCGTCGTCGAGAAGCTGCACCCGGGCATCCAGATCGTCGTCGTCGAGCACCATGCTCGATGTGCCCGCCCGCTCAGGCTCGACCCACACCTGCACGCCGAACGTGTCGGCGAGGTACCACTCGACGAGGCCGTCCATCGGATGCGCGTCGGGCCCTCTCCCGAACAGCAGCGAGTACCAGGGAATGGACCGGGCGGAATCGCTCACCGTCATCTGGGCGAGCATGCGAGATATCGTCACGACGGCCTCCTTGTCTCGTGCAGTCAAGGGTACGTCCGCTCTCGCCGGCGTTCCAAACTCGAGTCCATGAACAACGTGGATTCCGCGGCCTGACCTGGCTCTTCGGCATGGACCCGAACGACTCATCCGAGTCTGAACTGCACACCCGGATACTCGCGGAAATGCACGAGGAGCGCCGCGACCGCACCTGACGCCGCTGTGCGTCATTGAAGTGCGGAGAACGGTCGCTTCGACGCGTGTTGAGGCGACCGTTTCCCGCACCTCAGTGAGCACATCAGGCGGTAGCGCGGATGTCTGCCGCGAAGGTTGCGGCGCGGTGCTGCAGCGACGCGATGCGGTCGAGGCGGGCGCCCTCGACGTCGAAGCCGATGTACGCCATGCTTTTCCTCCGACGAATGAGGTTGCTCCTCGATACACATGTCGTTCTCTGGGCAGCGACAGGCAGCTCCCGCCTGACACCACGTATTCGGACGCTGCTCGAGACGACCGACAACACACTCGTCGTCAGCGCCGCGACGCACTGGGAGATTTCGATGAAGAATTCCCCGGCCCGACCTGATTTCGATGTGGATCTGGCGGCCCTGCGGGCGGGCCTGCTCACGAACGGATACATGGAGCTGCCGGGAGCAGCCGCGCACGCAGTGGTGCTTGCAGGCTTGCCCGATCTGCATCGTGACCCGTTCGATCGCATGCTCGTCGCGCAGGCCCTCTCGGAGGGACTCACTCTGGTCACCGGAGACGCAAAGATCTTGCAGTACCCCGTCGCCACCATCCACGTCTGACGTCGCGCCTACCGCCCGGGGCTCAGCTCGCTGACGAACGACTCGGGAAGGCGCACGTTCAGTGGAACTCGGGGGAAGAGCGGCGCCACGTCGGCCGGCATGTAGCCCGCGATTCCGCAGCCGATCTCGGTGACCAGAAAGGTGAGGTCGGGGCGCGTCTCTGCGAAATCGACGAACGCACCGATCTCGCGCTCGAGAATGCCGAGCCCGCTCATCGTGTCTATCGCGTACGACTGACCATGGAGCCCGTGGCCCTCGCCCCATACGGCGCCGAAGTCGCGCTGCGCCTGCGCCGCGGCCCCCGCACCGTGATGCCCGCTCGCGTTCGAGCCGAACACGAAGATCTCGCCGGGCTCGAGCGCCGCAATTCTCTTGACCAAAGACTGCCTTCTCATGGCGGAAGACTACGTCGCGCGCGCCCGCATCTCTAGCTCAGAAGGGCCCCGACAATCGCTCCCCCGAGACCGAGAACGACGACGGGCTGGCCGCGGCCATGGCGACCGAGCTGCGCTCGACGGCGACGTTCGACATCGAGGAGGCCGGCGCGCAGTCCAAGGTCACGGTGACGCACACCGGATTCGAGACGGGCAGCGCGATCCTCGCGGTCGGCGACGACGACGGGCTGGCCGATGGTGACTCCCGCGCTCAAGTCGCTGCTCGAAACGGGCGACGCACTCGACTTCGCATGACACCCTCGCAGCAGCGCACTCCACAATAGAAGCCATGGTCACCATTCCGAGCGCCATCGTCGCTCCCGCCCTGCGGCTCACGCGCGCGAATCGCATCTTCGTCGACGCCGACGAGGCGCAGAGGCATGTGCGCGCACGCGAGCTCAGGCCGTCGTCGTACGCCCCGCCCGGCCGACTGCATCCGGATGTTCGCGTCGACGTCGAGCATCGGGGCGGTTGGCCCGTGTACACGGTCGTGCCGCGCGTCGGAACGCCCGTCGGGAGCTTCGTCTACCTGCACGGAGGCGGCTGGGTCAACGAGATCGTGAGCCAGCACTGGAACCTGGCCGCGCAGATCGCCGTCGAGGCGAACACCACCGTGACCATCCCGATCTACCCGCTCGTTCCGTTCGGCACGGCCGCTGAGACCGCGGCCTTCGTCGGCGACCTCGTTCGCGACAACCTCGAGCGCTATGGCAGAACCGGCATCGGTGGCGACTCCGCCGGCGGCCAGATCTCACTGTCGGTCGCGCTAGCGCTGCGCGATGAGCATGACATCGCGCTGCCGCAGACGGTTCTCATCTCGCCGGCGCTCGATCTCAGTTGGAGCAACCCGCACATTCCCCGGGTTCAGCCGAGCGACCCATGGCTCGCGACGCCGGGTGGCAAGGTCTTCGCCGAGTACTGGCGCGGCGACCGCGAGGTGCTCGACCCGGTCGTGAGTCCACTGTTCGGCGAACTCGCTGGCCTCGGGCCGATCACGATGTTCTCGGGAACGCGCGACGTGCTCAACCCCGACGCTCGTCTTCTCGTCGAGAAGGCGGCGGCCTCCGGAGTCGCGCTCGACTATCACGAGGGAGTCGGGCAGGTGCACGTGTTCCCGCTTTTGCCGACCGTGCTCGGCCGCGACATGCGCGCGCTCATCGTGGCGCGCATCCGAGATTCACTGCGCGACTAGAGTCGGCCGTCTTTTTCGTCTGCCGTCGCGGGAATACTCCCCTTGCACGAACAAGTCCATCCCCTGGTGATCAGAGGAACGCTGCCGCAGGGTGGACGGTACCGACAAAAGGAGAAAACATGTCTGATGCCTCAGCCGACGTGGCCAAGGTGGCCGAACTCATCCGCGATTTTCGATTCGCCATGGTGACGACCATCAGCACCCTCGGCGAACTCGTCGCCCGCCCCCTGACCGTGCAGGAGGCCGAGTTCGACGGAGACCTCTGGTTTATCGTCGCCCGCGACTCCAACGAGGTCGCAGAGCTCGAAATCAACCCGTCCGCCGGGGTCTCGTTCGCCTCGAACGACACGTGGGTTTCGCTCACGGGCACGGCCGAACAGCTGGATGACCCGGCCCGGGTCGCGGAGTACTGGAACCCGTTCGTCGAGGCGTGGTTTCCCGACGGCCCCGACGACCCGAACGTGACGCTCATCAAGTTCTCCGCGTCGGGCGCCGAGTACTGGGACAGCCCCGGCGGGCGCGTCGCCTCTGTCGTGAGCTTCGTCAAGTCGAAGATCACCGGCTCGGTCGGCGACGTCGGCGAGAATGCAAAGGTCGACCTCGACTAGCTGAACGCACACGAATGGCCCGCCACTGTCGTGGCGGGCCCTTGGTGTGTTCGAGCCAGGGTGACTCGGGGTGGTGCTACTTGGTGTTGACGGTGATCTTGGCGATTCCGACGAGGAGGCCGGCCTTGACGGCGTCGGTCTTGAACGTGTCGTTGAGCAGGCCGGCAGCGTCAGCGGAGATGTGCACCGTGGTGCCCTC
>NZ_CAXVWM010000013.1:0-4874 GCF_964263775.1 Agreia sp.
AGCATCGAGTGAGCGTCGCAGGCCGAAACGTGACCTACCGGGCAATTCTCTCCGACGCGCGGGCAGTTCGCGGGGTCGTGGCGGGTCTGGCCAGCACGAATGTCGAAACCTATCTGATGGCATCCGACCCCCGGGTCGATCTCATGCTCTGGGGTCACGGGCGAAATTTCACGGCCAAGAACAATGCGCTGGATGGCCGGCTCGAACGATGGCTGTCGGGCAAGGCCTCGCACGTCTTCGCCTACACCGACCAGGGCAGACGTCATCTTGTCGATTCAGGGCTGGCGCCCGAGAAGGTGTCCACCGTAGTGAACAGCACCGACGTCGCCACCCTGCGCCGAGCGCAGGCATCGGCGACGGAGGCCGAACTGGCGCAGACTCGCGCGGACTACGATCTCGACGGCAAGGACGTGGCGTTGTTCGTCGGGGCATTCGACGAGCCGAAGCGACTGCCCTTCCTCTTCGAGGCCGCCGATCGTGTGGCCCGGCAGAACGCCAGGTTCAGGCTGCTTCTCGCCGGCGCCGGACCGTTGGACGCCTACGTCGGCGAACAGGTATCTCAGCGCGATTACGCCCGCACGATCGGGCGCAAGAACACGGAGGAACTGGCGTCTCTCTCCAACCTGGTCGACCTGATCGTCATGCCCGGCCGCGTAGGACTGGTCGCCGTGGACTCGCTCGCCCTCGGCGTTCCGCTCGCCACGACCTCGTATCCATTTCACGCACCGGAGTCCGAGTATCTCAATCGCAGCAATTCGATCTGGAGCGACGACGACCCGCAGAGCTATGCCTCATCGGTCAGCGCGTACTTCGCGTCGCCTGAGCTCCGACAGCAGACCAGGGAGCGTGCGCGTGCGGACGGTGCACAGTTCTCGCTTGAGAAAAGCGCCGACGTGTTCGTTCGGGGCATCATGACGGGACTGAGCGCGCGATGAGCGACTTCCGCTGGAACAGGCTCGTGAGCTACTACGCGCGCCCGCGCTCGTTCTCGACGGGCGGCGTCAACACGAGCCGACAGCAGTGGATGGCCGCGATCTCGAAGCAGGATATCGACGTGCTCGTCCTCTCGGCCGAAGGCGGATTCGACCGGGTTCTGGTCGACGCCCCGCGGCTCGGCTTCGCGACGCTCACGCACTGGGGCCGGCGCAGGATGACCATGGTGCCCCGGGGTCTCGGCGGGCGAATCCGCCGAGGCGATCTGGTCTACCTTCATGAGGGCTGGACGGTCAGCAACGTGGTGGCAGCCGCAGTCTGCCGCCTTCGCTCGATCGACTACGTCGTCTTTCCCCACGGCGTCTACTCCCCCGGCATCACCGAGCACCTGAGACTGCTGCGGGTGCGTGCGTTCATCGAGGACAAGGTACTCGACCACGCCCTGGCCGTTCATCTCTTCTTCGACAGCGAGATCGCCGAAGCCGCTGCCGTCAGCCCGAGTGCGAAGACCGTCGTATCCGTGACGGGTCTCGACTTGCCGGATGCGACGTGGGACGGTGGTCGACCGGATCGCTTCATCGCCTGGGTGGGCCGTTACGACATCCATCACAAAGGCATCGACACGCTCCTCGACGCGGTCGAGGGTATGTCTCCCGACGAACGCCCGCGGATCCGCATGCACGGACCGGATCACCTCGGCGACAAGGCTCGCGTGCGGCAGCTCGTCGACGA
The DNA here is from genome assembly GCF_964263775.1 of Agreia sp. Lineage (NCBI taxonomy): Bacteria > Bacillati > Actinomycetota > Actinomycetes > Micrococcales > Microbacteriaceae > Agreia > Agreia sp. The sequence continues at coordinate 1,666 of NZ_CAXVWM010000013.1, forward strand.
GAAGAAGCTCAACGATTGGGTCGATGTCGGTGGGGAGCTGAATCCGTCTCAGGTGAGGGAGTTCCTGCTCGAGAGCTGCGGATTCATCCATGTTCCACGGTGGGAGGCATTCGGTCGCACCATCGTCGAGGCACTGTCTGTCGGCTGCCCTGTCGTGCTCGCATCCGCAGCTCATATCTCCGCCCAGCTCGGTGCGGATTCTGCGGCCACGATCATCGACGGAGAGTCACGGTCCGACATCGCCCGGTCGCTCGGCGATCTGTGGAATCGTCGACTCCAGACGGGCCGGGCGGGGCGGGATTGGGTCGCGCGCGAGCTGTCTTGGGACGCCCGGGCCCGAGATCTGCTGGATCAGCTGAACCAGCTCTACGACGAAGAGCATCGAAAACCCAGAGGTTCGGGACCCACCCCAGTGACGGGAAGCACGAATGTCTAGGCGACCCGCGATGGGCCCGCGCTCCTTCATCTACCTGTCGGGTCCATACAAGAACGTGGGTGACGCCCTGATCCGGCGTCGTGCCCTGTCGTGGGCGAGAGAAATCGGCCCCGTCACCGTGCTGCTGGGAGGAAATCCATCCGAAGCGTGGTCGGAGGCTCTTGAGCTGGCCGCTGACGACACAATCCTGCGCTCCAAGTCGGCGTGGGTACGCGCGGCCGTCTCGCGGTCGAGCCGACCGGTACTCTTCATCGAACCCGGCGAGTTCAACACCGATCGCCGGTTTCTCCCGTTCCACGCATTCATGCTGACCGTGGCACTCCTCGTTCGTCTCCGTGGCGGGAGGGTCGCACAGGTGCCGCGGTCTCTGGCGCGGCGCTCGTCTGTCGGAACGCTGTTGTATCGCTCTGCGTTCGGCCGCCGGAGTGCCGTGCTCTGGCGCGAAGAGCCGTCGTGGACATATTTTCGACAGAAAGGCGACGTCGTTCCCGACATCGCCTTCGACGATCCCGATTCGGTCGCGACGACGTCGTTCCCGCGCGACCTCGTGGTCGTGTCGACGAGAAGCGACCGCCCGCCCCTCGACGATCGCCATCTCGAATGGATCAAGAATTTCGCCGACGACCACGCACTCTCCCTGGTGACCGTCTCCCAGGTCGCCGAAGACGACCCGCGCACAGCAGAACTGGCGCGCGCGCTCGACGCGAACCCTGTGCTGTGGGGGTTCAACTCGTCGAACGAACAGGAGGCCCTCGTCAGAAACCTCTATTCCCGGTCGGTGCTCGTCATCAGCGATCGACTGCATGTGCTGGTGCTTGCCGCGCTCCATGGCGCCTCACCGACCGAGGTCGTACCATCGCCCAACGGTAAGGCGGCGAAACACTTCGACGTCGTCGGCCTGCCCGGCATCTCGCACGACGCGACCCTGATCGCGTCGGCCCAGGGGATGCATGAGCTGCTCACGAGCGTGGTCGAGAGAGCAGCCGATGTTCGCGCTGCGGTGGCGTCCGCCCGTGTCCGGATAGACGCCGCTCGACAGGCTGTCGTCACCGAATCCTCGCGCTCGTGACCGACGGCACGAATCGACGCTTCTTCGGACAGTTCGCGTGGGTCACGTCGGGCAGAATCGTCGCGGCGCTCCTGCAAGCGCTGTCGCTGATCCTGATAGCCCGATTCGTGGATCCGTCGGAATTCGGAACCCTCTCGGCCGTACTCGGACTGGCGACAGTGGCGCAGACGGCGATCGACATGGGCGTGGGCACCTACATCACGCGAGAACGCGCCGCCTCCCCCGACAGCGGTGGAATCGCCACGGCCCTGCGCTTCAACATGCTCACCTCGCTGCTGCTGACCGCTCTCGTGCTCTGCGCGTTGACTGCAGCGGGCGTCTTCCTCGACCCCGTCTACCAGCTGATGCTTCCGCTGGCTTTCTGGGTCAGCGGTGAGAGAAACGCCGACGCCCGGCTCGCGGTCGTGTTCGCCGACGGCGACGTGTGGATCAACGTCGTGAACCTCATCGCTCGTCGGATCGTCGGCATCGTTCTCTTTCTGGCGCTCGCCTTCGCCGGCGTGGAGGCGCTCCTCGCGTATTGTCTCGCCGTCGCCGTCGCCGCCCTTCTCTCGTCGGGATTCGCCAACCTGTATGTGCGCAGCAGGATCACGGTTATCGCCTCCATCTCGTTTCGCGAGCTGATCCAGGAGAGCACCCCGTACTGGATCAACTCCGTGGCAACCCAGGCTCGAAACCTCGACGTCACCATCGCGGGCATCTTCGCCGGCTCCGTGCAGGCCGGCTTCTACGCGACGGCGAGCCGACTGACGAGCCCGCTGCGCATCCTGCCCACCTCACTGGCGAGCGTGCTGCTGCCTGCCGCGTCGAGGGCCAGCGCCCGATCCCACTCGCTCACCCCGCTGCTCAAGGTGGTCGTCGCCGTCATCGCGTTGATGACCGTGCTGTACGGCATCGTCTTCGTGCTCATGCCGTGGATCGTGCCACTCGCTCTGGGTGAGGCCTACAGCGGCGCCGTACCCACGATTCAGGTCGTTCTGGCGGGCCTCCCCTTCGCCGCAGCGACGTCGTTGTTCTCCTCACTGCTGCAGGGTCTGGGTCTGAAGAAATTCGTCGCGACTTCGGCCAGCATCTCGACGGTGACCTGCCTCGTTCTGGTGGCGCTCTTCGCACCCGTCTGGGGCTCGCTGGGTGCGGGACTCGCCCTGTCGATCTCCTTCGCCGCCCAGGCCGCCATCCTCATAGCGCGGTTCGCACGCTCACAGACCCGACCGACAGGAGAGATCGCGTGATGCCCACCTCATCATCCCGCCGTTCGGTTTACTGCAGCATCGCAGCCCAATGGGACAACCTCGGTGACATCGCGATACGTCAGACCTCCATCGACTGGCTCGCGGATGCCGGCGTTCCCCTGGTCATCTTCACCGGATCGATGCCGCCCGACTATGTGCGGGCCTTCACCCTTCCGAAATCGGCCCGGCTCGTGTCGAGTCGGAGCTTGTTCGCCGTCAGCCTTGTCGGCGCCTGTCTTCGACGCCGGGCGCATCTGCTGTTCGCACCGGGCCCTTTTCAGATAAGGTCGGGCCGCGCATCGGTCGCGAAGAGCCTTGTCAATCTCGGCAACATTCTCGCGGTTCGCGCATCCGGGGGGCGGGTCGTCGCCCTAGGCCGGGCGATTCGGGGACGGGCCCAGCCATCGTTCGCCATCGAGCGTTTCGCCCTAGCGCGCTTCGCCTACTTCGTCGTTCGCGACCACGTCAGTTC